>CAXUEM010000055.1:0-13042 GCA_964249885.1 uncultured Hymenobacter sp.
GGAGCAATGTCAGCGTGGCCAATAAAATTGGCTGCCGGGATGTTATAGGCGGTTTTCAGGGCGGCCAGCAGCTTCAATAAGCTCGCCAGCTGCGGCTCGGCAAAGGGCTCGAAGCCGTTGTTGTCCAGCTCGATGCCGATGGAAACCGAGTTAATATCCGTTACGCTGCCCCAGCGTGCGGCGCCGCCGTGCCAGGCCCGCAGGTAGTCGTGGAGCATATGAAATACCTGCCCGTCGCGTCCGACGACGTAGTGGGCGCTGACCTGGGTGCGGGGCAGGGTGAAGGTGCGCAAGGTCTGGGTCGTCGAGTCCTGCGCCGTGTGGTGCAGAATCACGAAGTTGGGCTTACGCAGGTTGAAGTTGGTAGTGCCGGCCCAGAACCGGCCCAGCGTGAGGCTGTCGGCGTCCGGCGTGGGCGGCGGCGTGGCCTGCAGGCTACGGGCGTAGGCTTTGGCCTGCTGCTGATAGGAGCGGTTGGTGGCGGCGTAGGGGTTGCGCGAAAGAGTGCAGGCCGTTAGGAAGCAAAGCAATACCAGCGCGTAAAATACCGGCAAAAGCAGCAAGCGCATGAAACGAGATTATAGGATTTAACACTCAAAATCTAACCTGCCCGCCGCCCGCCGATGAGCTGCTCGTGCCTGCTGGCTGGTATCGTGCTTCTAAATTAGCCGTCCCTACCAAGGCCGCATCAGGGGCGCGGGCCTCCTTTTTCACCCGTTCCGGGCGGGTGCAGCAGGGGAGCGTTGGCCGCGGCCACTTCCTGGGCCAGCATCTGCTGGTGGTATTCTCCCCAGTGGTGAATTTCGTGAATCAGGCGCGTGAGCGACTCACCCAGCGGCGTGACCGTGTACTCTACGCGGGGTGGCACCGCGGGGTAGAGCCGGCGCGACACCAGCCGCTCGGCCTCCAGGTCTTTGAGCACCTTAATCAGCATTTTGGGCGTGATGTTGGGTAGCACGCGCTCCAACTCCTTGAAGCGCAGGGTGCCGCGGTTCACGAGTTGACTGATGACGATAATCTTCCACTTGCCCCCGATAATGCCGAGGGCGTGGGTAACGGCGCAAAATTTCTCGGAGGATTTTATCATAGCAAAAGCCTGGTCGCCAGCATTACTATTGTCAGGTATACTAGTACACTTACTGGTAACTACTTGCAAATGTATAGCATGGACGCCTACGTTTGCAACGCTTTCCAGCTGCTACCCTGCCCGGATGGGCCTGGCCCGGCGCCCGGAATAGCATCCGCACACAACGCCCTTATTTTTCACTTTCTTTTTCCACTGCCGTGAAGCTCAAAAAAATTATTCTCTACGCCCTCGTCGGGCTGCTGGCCCTGCAATTCACATTTATCGGGCTGGCCAAAACGGCGTTGCCCTTCTTTGGCTTCGACATGTTTGTCAACAACATGGCCGCCCTCAACTACAACCGGGGCTGGACCTTCGCTGTCGGCCTAGTTGATTTGCTGGGCGGCCTGGGGCTACTGGTGCCGCGCCTGCGGGGCTACGCGGCGCTGGGCCTGATTTTCCTGCTGCACGGCGCCATCGGCTCCCATTTCACCCACAACGACCCGCCCGCAAACATCGTGGGCGGCGCTGCCATGAGCATAGTGCTTCTGGTACTGGTGCTGATGCTCGACAAGCCGTTTGCAATCACAGATAAGCGCAATCAGTTGGTAATAAGCCAGTAGGCAGCAACCCTGCGCCCCTGCGCGTGGGCTGTCCAGCGCGGGGAAAAGCGTCGGGCACGGGCAGAAGCCAAGGCGTTGCCAAGGCCATTATGCTGAGGCTGACCGGCGCAACCTTCTACTCACACGGTTCAGGTGCGCCGACAACAGCAGGGTAGTACCGGCTCCTGACCCAATCTCAAGTAAACGCTGGGCTCAGCTGCCTCAACAGCCGGATTATGTAGCCGCTATTTCTTCAAAGCCAGCTCCCGGCGTGGTGTTGGTTTTTTATCATCTTTCCAGTGAATACGCCCACGCAGCCCGCCTTATTCATTTCCCACGGTACGCTGTACGAGGCGTTGTTCAGCCCGCTACTGCGCGAGGACTTTCAAACTATGCGGCAGCAGGTGGCGACTAGGCCCGACGCCATTGTAATTTTTTCGGGGCACTGGCAGACTCCGGGCGGGTTGGAGGTAACCACTATTTCCCGGCAGTACCAGCTGGAAGAAGGCTTCGGGCCGGAGTTTCAGACCGGCTACGCGCCGCCTGGCCACCCTGCTCTGGCGCGCGAGGTGGCAGCCCGGCTTGGTGCGGCCGGCATTCGGTGCGGCACCGACGAGCGGCGTGGCCTCGACCACGGGGCTCTGATGCCCCTGCTGCTGCTCTTCCCCACTGCCGAAGTGCCCGTCATTCAGTTGTCCCAGCGCCTGGACCTGGACCCGGCTTTTCACCGCCGGGCGGCGGAAGCGCTGGCCCCACTCCGGAGGCGCAACATCCTGTTCATTGGCAGCGGCGGCCTGGTGCACAACCGCCAGCTGATTCAACCCTTGAGCGGCCACACCCCCTTGCCCGATGCCTGGGCCCGGGATTTCGATGCCTTTATCAGCGCCTCGCTGCGCCCGGATGCTACCGCCATTTCTCCGGCTGAGCGCGTGATTCAAGCCTACAGCCACCCGCCTTTTGCCCTGGCACACCCCACGTCGGAGCATTACCTGCCCCTGGTATTCGCGGCGGCAATGGGTACCACTGCAAAGCAGATTTATAACGGCTTTCAGTGGAAAAATCTGTCCCTGAGTGCTTTTAAGTTTGACTAATGTCAACGGCTACAATTATTTGGAAAATCACTGAGTATTTTGAATTACCGGTAGTGTCACAGCGAGGCGAGCCCGCACCTGGATTCGCCGCCTCGGCAGCTTTTTAAGAGGCGTCTCAGGCAACAGGAACGGGAATCGGATTCACGCGACAACGGCAAGGTGTGGGTAGCTACCGCGCTTGCGGCTTGTTGACGCCGACGGCCAATACGGCTTCACAACCCAGGACGAAATGATTGACTGAAGACAGATAATTGCGCTATTCTGTTACGCCAAAAAGCTCCCGCAGCAATTGCCGCGGGAGCTTTTTGGCGTGGCGCTAGCTGCGCACAGTGCGCAAGCCGAAGCATGTGCTACTTGGCATACGCCACGGCGCGCATCTCCCGAATGACGGTGATTTTAATCTGGCCGGGGTACTGCATTTCCTTCTCAATTTTCTGCGAGATTTCGAAGCTTAACTCGGCAGCGCGCTCATCGGTCACGTTCTCGGCGTCTACCATCACGCGCAGCTCGCGGCCGGCCTGAATGGCGAAGCACTGATTGACGCCCTTGAAGCCGTTGGCGGTTTCTTCGAGCTGCTTGAGGCGCTTGATGTAGCTTTCCATCATCTCGCGGCGGGCGCCGGGGCGCGAACCCGAGATAGAGTCACAGGCTTGCACGAGCGGCGAAATCATGGCCGTCATCTCAATTTCGTCGTGGTGGGCGCCGATGGCGTTTACCACGTCGGGGTGCTCTTTCCACTTCTTGGCCATCTCCATGCCCAGGATGGCGTGGGGCAGTTCCGGCTCCTCGGTGCTCACCTTGCCGATGTCGTGCAGCAGGCCCGCGCGCTTGGCTTTTTTCACGTCGAGGCCCATTTCGGCGGCCATGGTGGCGCAGAGGTTGGCCACTTCGCGCGAGTGCTGCAGCAGGTTCTGGCCATACGACGAGCGAAAGCGCATGCGGCCCACCATCTTAATCAGTTCCGGGTGCAGGCCGTGAATGCCTAAATCGATGATGGTGCGCTCCCCGATTTCAACAATTTCCTCCTCAATGTTCTTGCGGGTTTTGGCCACAATTTCCTCGACGCGGGCCGGGTGAATGCGACCGTCCTTGACGAGCAGGTGCAGCGAGAGGCGGGCAATTTCGCGGCGCACCGGGTCGAAGCCCGAGATGATGATGGCCTCAGGCGTATCATCGACGATAAATTCGACGCCGGTGGCGGCTTCGAGGGCGCGGATGTTGCGGCCCTCGCGGCCGATAATCTTGCCCTTCACGTCGTCCGATTCGATGTTGAACACCGACACGCAGTTCTCAATGGCGTGCTCCGAGGCCGTGCGCTGAATGGTTTCGAGCACAATCTTCTTGGCGTCCTTGGTGGCCGTAAGCTTGGCCTGGGCCACGGTGTCTTTCACGAAGGAGCTGGCCTGAATCTGGGCCTCGTTTTTGAGGCTTTCTACGAGCTGCTCGCGGGCTTCGGCGGCCGTGAGGTTTGCAATCGTTTCCAGCTGGCGCTGCACGGTCGTGAGCTGCTCTTCGGCCTCGGCCTGCTTGGCTTCCAGCTCGGCCAGCTTGGTTTCGTGCTGGAGGCGGCGCTTTTCTTCCTGGCTTTCGAGTTTTTCGCGCAGCTGCTGGGTACTGGCTTCGAGCTTTTCGCGCTGCTGCTGGGTTTCGGTTTGCAGCCGGTCGCGGGTGGCGTCCAGCTCTTTTTCGCGGCGCTGCAGCTGCTCAAGCTGGCTCTGGGTAGTTTCGGTGAGCTGCTTGATGCTACGCTCCTGCTCGACTACACCCTGCCGGCGCTCGGTCAGCTCCTGGTCGAGGGCTTGCTTCTGGCGCTTGCTTTCCTGCTCAAACTCGCTTTTGAGCTGACGGAACCGGTCTTTGGACTGCTGAATCCGCTCGTCGCGGATGCGGGTGGCTTCGGCGTCGGCGTCGGCCAGCAGCTGCTGGGCCTTGCGTTGGGCCTCGCCTTCGAGGTCTTGCCGGGCTTTGCCGGCCAGCTGCCGGCCCAGCAGCACGCCCACCACGAGGGCGGCCACGGCCGTGAGCAAACAGTATAAAATGGTTGGGGACATGAACGTATGGGTTGGAGTGAATCACCACCATAGTCCGGGGAAAAGGCCCGTGCCGGCCATTGCTTCAGCAGCGGCCGTTTGCCGCACCTGAAGCTGGCCGCAGCCAACGCAACCACGTAGCCCGCAACCGCTTACGCGGTCAGCACTACGCCTGAAAGCAGCCCGTCGAGGCGAGCTATTCGCTCGGTCAAGGCCGCATCGGTGCCATCCTTTTCCTTGCTGACCCGCAACTGGTCAGCCATTGTGGCCAGGGCTACCATGGCCAGCAGGTCCTGTTTGTCCTGAATGCCGTACTGCTCGCGAAATTCGCGCAGCTTTTCGCTGAGTTGGCGGCCTGCCAGGCGCAGGCGCTCCTCATCGGCTACTTCCACTCGCATGGGGTAGTCGCGGTCAGCAATACGGATTTTGATGGACAACTCGCTCATAAGGCGGGGGGCAGCGGACGGCAGGGGGCTTGTAGAACTTCAGACGGTAACAGCTTGCAGGTTATATAGTTGTCTTGTTTTCAGTAGCTTCCGGCCGGCCAGTACCAAAGGAAAGATTATTCTTTCAGATAGGAAAGGCACTTGTCTAGCTCGCGGATGTATTCGTTGAGGCGTTGTTTCAGTTCGTTGGCATGGGTGGGTTCCCCAGCTATAGTTTGTACAAGTTTAACAATATTTTCCTGGTTTTGATAGTCCTTCACCTGCCGGTCCCGCTCGCGCATGTCGGCGCGCAACTGCTGCACGGTGGTATTGGCATCGGCCAGCTCTTCGCGCAGCTGCTGATAGGCAGTCACTAAGGTCGTTACCTGCCGTTCGAGGCGGTCGAGTTGGGCAAGCTGCTGGGAAGAGGCCACGGCGGAAAAATAAAGCGGTTCGGAAAGCGAATGTAGGACGGAAGCCGGCTATTTGCGGCGGCCGGCGGCTAACGCGCACGGTGGCAGGCCGCAAGCGGCAGCTACTTCGTTCGGCGCTTCAGATAGAAAGGTGCTTACCCCCTGCTGGGTGGCCCGCAAAGGACATCGCCATTCAACCAAACCAAAAACGGGCAGCCGGCTCTGCGCCGACTGCCCGTTTATAGCCTGAGCCAGCAGGGGGTTACTTGCCCGACTTGCTCTTGGTTTTCACCTTCACGCCGTCGGTTTTCGACTTGTTCTTGTCGTCCATCGGGGCGGCGGGCGTGGCAGCGGCGGCCGGGGCAGTAGCGGCGGCCACGCGGTTGCCATCCAGGTCCAGCTCCACTACCTCGTAGCCCAGCTCGTTGAGGCCGGGGAAGGCCTTGGCACGGTCGCCGACCACGACCACGTACATCTGGCCGACGGGGAGGTTTTTCTTGGCGGCGGCCTGCACGTCTTCCTTGGTCAGTTTCTTGAGAATCTGGCTTTGCTCGTCCACGTAGGTCGGGGCGAGGTTGTACTCGGCCAGGCGGCTCAGGAATTGGGCTTTCTGCTGGCCGGTTTCGTAGCGCAGGGCGTCGCTCTGGCCGATGGAAGCCTGCAGGAAGGTCAGCTCCTCATCCGAAATGCCGTTGGCATAGTCGGTGATTTCCTTCATGAATTCCTTCACCGAGGCGGCCGTGGCATCGGCGCGCACGCCGGCCTGGGCGGTGTAGGGACCGGGGTAGGCGCTGCTGCGGAAGCCCGAGCGGGCGCCGTAGGTATAGCCTTTGTCTTCGCGCAGGTTCAGGTTGATGCGCGAGTTGAAGGCGCCGCCGAGCAGGTAGTTGGCCAGGCCAGCACGGTAGTAGTCGCCGGTGGCGTCGAAGGGCAGGGCGCTGAGGTAGCCCACCCGGATTTCCGACTGCGCGGCGCCGTCCTTGTTCACGAAGTAAATGCGCGTCTTATCCGGCTGCGTGGCGGCCATGGCCGTGGGCAGCGTGATGGGCTTTTTGGGCCAGCTTTTCAGGAAGCCCAGCTTGGGCGTCAGGTCCTTCTGGTCCACGTCGCCCACCACGGTCAGGTAGCTCACGTTGGGGGCGTAGTTCTGGGCGTAAAACTGCTTTACGTCGTCGAGGGTAATGCTGCTGGCCGTGGCCATGGTGCCGCTGGTGGGCAGGCTCATCACGTCGGTGGTGCCGTAGAGCAGGCGGTTGTAGGTTTTGTCGGCAATGACCACCGGCTGGGTGTTCTGGTTGGCAATGCCTTCCAGGGTCTGCTTCTTGAGACGGTCGAAGTCGGCCTGGTCAAAGCGGGGGCGCAGCAGGCGCTCTTCCAGCAGGGCCAGCGTGGCGGGCAGGTTTTTGGTCAGGCTCTGCACGTATACCGTGGTGCGGTCTTCGCCGCCGCCCACGCTGATAACGCTGCCGAGCTTGTCGAGCTGCGCGGAGAACTGCTCGCCGGTGTATTTCTGCGAGCCTTCGTTCAGCATGGCAGCCGTCATGGCGGCTACGCCGGCCTTGGCGGGGTTGGCCTGCTCCAAGCGGCGGCCGCCGCGCAGCGTGAGCAGCATGGTGACGGCCGGAATCTCGGTGTTGCGGGTGCCAATGACTTTCAGGCCGTTGTCAAAGCTGTCCTGGTACAGGGCGGGCACTTTCACCACCGGGTTGCCGCTGGACTTGGGCTGGATTTTGCGGTCGAAGGTGTCGGTGGCCTTGTTGTATTTCAGGCCGGCGTAGCCGTAGTCGGGCTCCTTGTAGCCCGCTTTGTTCACCGTGAAGTTGTCGGGCTTCACCGGGCTTACGCCGCCGGTTTTGGGCACCACGCTCAGGATAACGGCCTTTTTGCCTTTCAGGTACTGGTCGTACACGCGCTGCACGTCGGCCTTAGTCAGGGCCTTGAGGCGGCGCTGCTCGATGACGCCGTAGTTAGGGTTGTTGAAGAAGGTTTGGTTGGCGGCCAGCTGGCTTACCTTGCCGCTCACGCTGGCCAGGCTGTTTACTTCCTGGGCTTCGGCCTGGGCCTTGAAGCGCTGCAGGTCCTCGTCGGTTACGCCGCGCTTCTCAAACTCCACCATAGTCTTGCGCACGATGGTTTCGAGGCTGTCGAGGGTTTTGCCGGGGAAGGGCAGGGCAATAAAGGCCAGCTCGCCGCCCAGCTCCGAGTTCTGCTGATACACCTGGGCCTGCACGGCCTTCTGGTTTTTCACCATGTTCTTGTAGATGAGCGAGTTCTTGCCGCCGCCCAGGATTTCGGCCAGGGCGTCCAGCGCGTACTCGTCGGGGTGGCCGTGGGCCACGGTCGGGAACACCACCTGCAGCATGGGGAAGCGCACGTTGTCCTGGTAGCTCACGTAGCGGTCCTCGGTCAGCTTGGGCGAGGGCACGCGGGTGGGCGTCACGGCCGGGCCGCGCTTGATGGAGCCGAAATACTTCTCGGTCAGCTTCACCACCTGGGCGGGGGTCACGTCGCCGCCCACGGTCAGGGTAGCGTTGTTGGGGCCGTACCAGCGCAGGAAGAAGTTCTTAAGGTCGTTCACGTCCGAACGGTCCAGGTCTTCGAGGTAGCCGATGGTGAGCCAGGAATACGGGTGGCCGTAGGGGTAGAGCGTCTTGCTCACGTACTCGCTGGCCAGGCCGTAGGGGCGGTTGTCGTAGTTCTGGCCGCGCTCGTTTTTCACCGTGCTGCGCTGTACCTCAAACTTCTTCTGGGTCACGGCGTCGAGCAAAAAGCCCATGCGGTCGGCTTCGAGCCAGAGGCCGGTCTCGAGCTGGTTGTTGGGCAGCGTTTCGAAGTAGTTCGTGCGGTCGCGGTTGGTGGTGCCGTTCAGCGTGCCGCCGGCGGCCGTCACGAGCTTGAAGTGCTGCTCGTCGCCTACGTTGTCGGAGCCCTGAAACATCATGTGCTCGAAAAAGTGGGCGAAGCCCGACTTACCAATCTGCTCACGGGCCGAACCCACGTGGTAGGTCACGTCGACGTGCACCAGCGGGTCGGAGTGGTCTTCGGCTACGATGAGCGTCAGGCCATTGGGCAGCACGTATTTCTCGTACGGGATGCTCAGCTCGCCGGGCTTGCGGCCCACCTTCTCCACCAGCTTGGTGCCGAAGGGCGTGGTCATCAGCGCCTTGCCGGTGCCGGTAGTGGCGGTGCTTTTCGCCGTCGTGCTTTTGGCGGCGGGCTTGGCGGCCGGCTTTTGCTGCGCCATGGCGGGCGCAGCGGCCAGCAGGGCCGCGGCCAGCAGGGGTAAACGTAGCGGTTTCATGCAGAAGGAATTGGTGGAAAATGAAAACGATTCAAATCAGGATGCAACTTAGCAACGCGGGCGCGAATCCGCGCGCCGCGCGGGTCAAGGATGCGAGTTGCGTAGCGGGGTTGCGTTTGTATCGGCGGAAGTGGCGGGGCATTACAGTAGACTGTCTGTAAAAGGACTATCTATGAAAACACGCGGACTCTGCTTCTACCAAGTCGAACCACCAAAGCAGCAGTGTTCTTAGTCAAAAAGCTCCGGCTTAATCTGAGCAATCAGCGAATCAGCATAAGCTTTTTCAGCTTGACTTAGGTCGCCGAATGATTTAGCGGCCGCAAGCCGAACTTCAGCCCGATACTGCGGGCGTAGTGGCTGCTCTATCTGCGAAGCATTAATGCTCATGCCTCGGATAAATGCTTTCTCCAGACAGGGTAATTTTTTTGCTTTTAGACTTTTAAAGAATGCTACTTTATTGGTCTCATAGAATCTGACTGCTATATAGTCCACACCTTCGGTCAACTCTCCGTCTGAGAAGCAGGCTATTGAGTCTAAGGTCACAAGCTGCGCCAGACGCGGCTTAACTCTATAAGCGGAGTCTAATGTTGAAAGTATTTTATCATCAAATTCCCGCAGCTTTAATTGCTCAGAAGTCGGGCTGGATATGGCAGTGCTTTGAGTCGACTTATCAATCAGCTTCTCTTTGCTTTCACAGGCAAACATGATTAGGGAAACGCCGATGAGAAATAAACGGGTCATTTGAGTTTGAAAAGAAGCCGGTTGATTTTAATAAAGCTTACTTGATTACACAAACGTAAATGAGCCGCTGGCATTACTGCCAACGGCCCATTTAGCTGATGCAAAGTTCATTTAGCTACCGCCGAATCACCGCGCCGGCCTGCTTCTCAAACTGCGCTATCAGCCGCTGCATCACTTGGTCGATGGCCTGGTCGGTGAGGGTCTGGGTGGGGTCTAGCAGGGTAAAGCTGACGGAGTAGGACTTCTTGCCCGCCCCGAGGTTGTCGCCCTGGTACACGTCGAACACATTGACCGTTTGCAGCAGCTTGCGCTCGGTGCGCTGGGCAATCTGGCGCAGCTGCTCGAAGGTCACGTTCTGGTCCACGACCACCGACAAGTCGCGGCGCACTTCGGGGAACTTGGGCAGCTCGCGGGCGGTGAGCTTGTTCTGGTATTTGGCGCTGAGCCAGTCCCAGTCCAGTTCGGCGTAGAACACGGGCTGGCCCACGTCGAGGCGCTTGAGCACGGCCGGGGCCACGGCGCCGAGGCGGGCTACGGCCTGATTGTGAGCCGAAAGCGTAAGGCCGCCGGCCAGGTACTCGTGCGCTACCCCCTGCTGGCCGGGCTGCGGGTGGCCGAGGCGGGCTAGTACCTGCATCACGGCGCCAGCCAGGTCGTGGAACGTGACTTTGGCCGCTTTATGCTGCCAGGTTTCGGCCGTGGCGTTACCAGTCAGGTACAGGGCCAGCACGTTTTTTTCCTGGTGGGTGCCGTCGGGCAGCTGGTGGTAGGTTTTGCCGAACTCGTAGAGCTTGAGGTCTTTCTGCCGGCGGTTGAGGTTGTGGCGGATGACTTCCAGGCCGGAGTGCAGCAGCGTGGGCCGCAGCACGTTGAGGTCTACGCTGTTGTAGTTGAGAATGCGCACCAGGCCGGCCTCGGGCGCCGCCTCGGTTTCGAAGTAGCGTGAGTTGGTGAGCGAATTGGTCAGGATTTCGGCGAAGCCCATGCCCGTGAGCTGCCGGGCCGTGTTCTGGCGCAGTGTCTCGGGGTCCGGGTTGGGGAAGGGCGCCAGGTAGGAAGCGGCGTTGTGAGTCCGCAGCGGCACGTTGTTGTAGCCGTAGATGCGCAGGATTTCCTCAATCACATCGGCCTCACGGGTCACGTCCACCTTGTGCGGCGGCACGGCCAGCAGCCAGGTATCCTGGTCGCCCTCGTCCTGGTTTTCATTGGTAATGACGATTTCCAAACCGGTCAGAATCTGGCGGATGCGCACCGGCGCAATGTAGTGGCCCACCAGCTTTTCTACCCGCGGCAGCCGCAGGCGCACGGTAGTGGCCTCAATGGGAGTCGGATACTCATCTACTACCGGCGCGGCTACGCGGGCGCCGGCCACTTCCTGTAGCAGCAGGGCGGCGCGGCGCAGGGCTACGGGCACCATGTTGGGGTCGGTGCCGCGCTCGAAGCGGAAAGAGGCGTCGGTTTTCAGGCCGTGGGTCTGGCCGGTGCGGCGCACGACGGCCGGGGTGAAGTAGGCGCTTTCCAGAAATACGCGGGTCGTGCCCTCGCTCACGCCGGAGGTCTTGCCGCCGAACACGCCGGCCAGGGCCAGCGGCTGGCCATTCGCGTCGGCGATAATCAGGTCTTCGGCTTTGAGCGTGCGCTCGGTGCCGTCCAGGGTCGTGAACTTCTCCCCGGCTTCGGCCCGCTTCACCCGGATGCCGTGGCCGGCCATCTGGTCGGCATCGAAGGCGTGTAGGGGCTGGCCCAGCTCGTGCAGCACGAAGTTGGTCACGTCCACCACGTTGTTTATCGGCGAGAGACCGATGCTGCGCAGGCGCTTCTGCAGCCAGTCGGGCGAGGGGCCGACCTGCACATTATCCAGCAGCAAGCCGGCGTAGCGTGGGCAGGCGGCCGGGTCCTCAATCATAACGCGGATATTTTCGCCAGCCGCTTCGGTTGGCGCCTGGAAGCCGTTGGTATCCGGCAAGCGGCAGGGCTGGCCCAGCAGGGCGCGCAGCTCGCGGGCCACGCCGTAGTGCGAGGCGGCATCGGCGCGGTTGGGCGTGAGGCCGATTTCAAATACCGAGTCGGCACCCAGCCCGAAGTAGTCGGCGGCGGGCGTGCCGTCGGGCAGCTCGGTTTCCAGCACCATGATGCCGGCGTGCGAGGTACCCAGGCCGATTTCGTCTTCGGCGCAAATCATGCCCTCGGAGGCCGCGCCGCGGATTTTCGACTTCTTAATCTTGAACGGCTCGCCCTGCGTGGGATAGAGCACGGCGCCTTCCAGGGCCACTACCACGCGCTGCCCGGCCGCCACGTTGGGCGCGCCGCACACAATCTGGCGCGGCGTCTCGTCACCCACGCTCACGGTGGTCAGACTGAGTTTGTCGGCGTCGGGGTGCTTTTCGCGGGTGAGCACCGTGCCCAGCACCAACCCGCGCAGCCCGCCCGGCAGGCTTTCCTGCTCTTCTACGCCTTCCACCTCCAGCCCGGAGCCGGTGAGCAGCACCCCAATTTCGGCCGCGGTTTTATCAGTAGGAATCAGGGTCTTCAGCCAGTCGAACGAAATACGCATCTTCAGGAAGCAGTAAGCAGTGAGCAATTATCTATCAGTTGCCTGACGAAAGGCAAAGGTAGGGCCGGGCTCTGCAGGCTGAGGGCCCACCCCCTGCTGGCCCGGCTCCGGGCGGGCGCAGCATCCTTGAATTACTTCTGGAATGCCTGTTCCCCGGCCTCGATGGCCACGCTCATCTTGTTCTCGGCCGGGGGCAGCGGGCAGCTGTACTCGGGGTTGTAGGCGCAGAAAGGATTATAGGCCAAGTTGAAATCCAGCTCGATTTCCTGAGCGCCGTCGGCGGGCAGGGGCAGGTCGAGGTAGCGGCCGGCGGCGTAGGTTTCGCGGCCGTTGGTAGCGTCGCCGAAGGGCAGAAACAGCGGCTCCTGCGGGCCGGCGGGCGTTACTTTCTGCAGCAGCTGCAGGCGCTGCTGCTGGGTCTGGCCGGGCAGGGTGAAGTCGGTGCTGGCCCAGACGCGGTAGGCGTCGGTGCCGCCGTCGGTGCGGGCCAGAGTGACGATGGGCGCCGTGGCCGCCGCATTGCGGTGTAAATGGCCGCTGACCTTGTAATTCACATCGGGTCCGAAGTAGCGCAGCGAGTCAAAGCTGGTTTTCTGGGCCGAAGTCAGCGGCGAAGTAGCAGCCGTGCGGAACTGTTGGTCTTTCGCCCGCCGCCCCTGCCGGATTTGCGCCGCGTAGGCCGCGTCCGTGGAGGCCGTTTTGGGCAGCGAGTAAAAGACAATGGCGAGCAGGACGGCGGCAATAATCAGCTTTTTCCACATAGAACGAGGGCGTTGACCGTTGCAAAAGTAGCCGGCCTTCATCGGCGAAGCTGTAGTACCC
>CAXUEM010000056.1:0-12830 GCA_964249885.1 uncultured Hymenobacter sp.
CCCGCCGCCCGCACCAGTAAATCGAACCCCCTGCTGGCCAGCGTCACGTCGGCGGGCTTTCCCGAGGGCTTCGAAACCGGCACCAAAACCGCCTACACCACCGGCAGCGTCGCGCTGGGCTCGGGCTCCTGGACGCTGAACGACGCCCTGATTGGCAACACCACCGCCGACCGCAAAACCGGCGCCTGGTCGGCGCGGGTGCGCAACCTGGGCCTGCTGGGCATGAACTTCAACGTGACGTCCGGCGCCAGCACCGTGAGCGTGAGCCACGCCGTGTACGGCACCGACGGCGCCAGCACCTGGGAGCTGTGGAAGTCGGCCGACAACGGCGCCCCCTACACCAAAGTGGGCAGCACCGTGACGTCCAGCAGTACCACGCTGGCCACTGTCACCTTCACCGTGAACCAGAGCGGCAGCCTGCGCTTCCAGGTGCGCAAGGTGTCGGGCGGCACAAACCGTATCAGCTTCGACAACATCAGCATCGAGCAGTTCGGCACTACCACTCCCCCGCCCCCGCCGGCCACCGGCGGCAAAAAATTCCTCTTCGACGGCTCGCACGGCGAGCTGGCCGGCAACGCCGACTGGGTGCTCGACGTGGATGGCGGCGTGGCCGTGCGCTACCCCACCCCCGCCCAGAGCGGCATCACCAGCACCAGTCCCGAAACGTTCTGGGTGGGCGCCATCTCGGCCTGGGGCGTGGTCCTGGTCAAGCAGGGCCACACCGTGGAGCAGCTGCCCGCCGGTGCCACCATCAGCTACGGCAACACGGCCAACCCCCAGGATTTGGCCAATTACAGCGTGTTCGTGGTTGACGAGCCCAACGTCATCTTCTCGGCGGCCGAGAAAACCGCCATCCTGCGCTTCGTGCAGAACGGCGGCGGCCTGTTCATGATTTCCGACCACGACATCTCGGACCGCAACAACGACGGCTTCGACTCGCCCGACATCTGGAACGACCTGATGGCCAACAACTCCGTGCAGGCCGACCCGTTCGGCTTCAAGGTCAACCTGGACAACATCGTGGAAAACAGCAGCAATGTGCGCACCAGCTCCAACCCCATCATGAACGGCTCGCAGGGCGTCGTGTCGCAGCTCTCCTTCCACAACGGCGCTACCATGACCCTGAACCCGGCGGCCAACAGCACAGTGCAGGGCCTGGTGTGGCGCAGCACCGCCACCCAGGGCAACAACCTCGCGATGGCCGCCAGCAGCACCTTCGGCACGGGCCGGGTTGTGATTATCGGCGACTCCTCGCCGGCCGACGACGGCACCGGCTCGCCCGGCAACACGGTGTACAACGGCTGGGGCGAGAACGTAAGCCACCCGCGCCTGCACCTCAACGCCTCGCTCTGGCTGGCTAAGCTGCAATAGCAATCTAATTTCGGTGGCCCCGCCGCCCCGCAAGCGACCCGCCGGCCGAGGTCAGTTATGTAGAGTATGTAAAGCCCACTGCCTCCCGGCGGTGGGCTTTTTTTGGAAAGCGCAGCGCCACTGCCTGCCTCAGCCCGGTCGCCGCCGGGTTGGGGCAGGCAGCGGCGGTGTGTATCTTTGCCCCCATGCCTGCCCTCGCTGAACCTCTGACCCTGACCGATACCCTGCTGGCCGCCGCCCAGGAGTTCGGCACGCCCCTCTACGTGTACCGCGCCGACTCCATTGCCCGGCAGTACCGCAAGCTCACAGCTGGTTTTGCCGGCCACCCTACCCGGTTTTTCTACGCCTGCAAAGCCCTGACCAACGTGGCCATTCTGCGCCAGATGCGCGAGCTGGGCGCCGGCCTCGACTGCGTGAGCATCAACGAGGTGCGCCTGGGCCTGCACGCCGGTTTTCTGCCCGATGACATCCTGTTCACGCCCAACGGCGTGGCCTTCGAGGAGCTGCTGGAAGCCAAGGAGCTGGGCGTCAACCTCAACATCGACAACATTGCCCTGCTGGAGCGCTTCGGCGCCCGGTTCGGTTCTTCCTACCCGGTGTGCGTGCGCCTGAACCCGCACATCGAGGCGGGCGGCAACTACAAGATTTCGACCGGCCACATCGATTCCAAGTTCGGCATCAGCATTCACCAGCTGCGCCACCTCGAGCGCGTCGTGAAGGGAACCGGCCTGCGCGTACGCGGCCTGCACATGCACACGGGCTCCGAAATCAAGGACATCAGCGTGTTTCTGCGGGTGCTGGAGGTGCTCTTCGACGCCGCCACGCGCTTCCCGGATTTGGAGTTCCTGGACCTGGGCTCGGGCTTCAAGGTGCCCTATAAGGACGGCGACGTGGAAACCGACGTGGCCACGCTGGGCCAGCAGGTGGGCGCCGCGTTCGCACAGTTCGAGAAAGAGTACGGCCGGCCGCTCGAAGCCTGGTTTGAGCCCGGCAAGTACCTAGTGAGCGAGTCGGGCTTTCTGCTCGTGCAGGTGTCGGCCGTGAAGCAAACCACGGCCACGGTGTTTGCCCAGGTCAACTCGGGCTTCAACCACCTGCTGCGGCCCATGTTCTACGACTCCTACCACCGCATCAGCAACCTGACCAACCCCGGCGGGACCGAGCGCCTCTACACCGTGGTGGGCAACATCTGCGAAACCGACACCTTCGCCTGGGACCGCCTGCTGCCCGAGGTGCGCGAGGGCGACATCCTGGCCTTCCACAACGCCGGCGCCTACGGCTTCGAGATGAGCAGCTCGTTCAACTCCCGCCTGCGCCCCGCCGAAGTCCTTCTGCCCGCCGACGGTGGCGAGGCTCGCCTGATTCGGCGCCGCCAGACGTTTGAGGATTTGCTCGAAGGCCAGGTGGAAGCGTAGGCCGGCAAAACCCGATAAATAGTCTCGAACGAATCGGGATTTGCTTGGCCATCTACTAGAATCGTCGGCAACTATTTCGAAACCGGAGCTGTATATTTGGCTGTCCCAATGAAAATAAGGGGCCGGACGTCCGGCCCGACCCCTTATCCAACTACCGGAGCAGATGAATGGCGAGGAGAAAGCCTAAGGCTTTAACTACACTTCAAAAACTCCAGCAAGAGCGGCTTGGCCGACTTGCGCAGTAGTTTGTTCGCGCTGTCCCTGTTCATGGTGAGTGAAGTTCGGGTTGCTCTGTAACCCCTACTTCTGAAACCCCGGCTGTTCCTGCAGCCGGGGTTTCCCTTTTCAAGGGCTTACTATCGACCAAGGAGCTCTCAATGAACTTATAACCAGCGCGCTGAGAGCAAAAAGCGGTTATAAAAACTCAAAATGCGATATGAAAACCCGCCGTCCGCTCACCACCGCTGCCCCGCGCAAGCCAACTAATTTCCCCACTGACCAAGTAGTGCAGGGCTGGAACGCGGCGCAGCTGCTGGCCGCCGGCAATGATTTTGAGTTGTATTATTTTATCAACTGCGACTTCGGCGAAGCCAACCTGGCGCGCTTCCGCTTCGCCGACTGCCTGTTTGAGCGCTGCAACCTCGCGGCAGCGCGCCTGAGCGATACGGCGCTGCAAAACGTGGCCTTTCTGGACTGCAAGCTGCTGGGCGTGCCGTTCTCGGCCTGCCGCGACATGCTGTACAGTGTGCACTTCGAGCGCTGCCAGCTGGGTTACGCCTCCTTTGCGGGCCGGAAAATGCCCGGCACCCGCTTCGAGCACTGCAGCTGCCCCGAAACCGACTTCACCAACGCCGACCTCAGCCAGGCCGTGTTTGCGCACTGCCAGCTGCCCCGGGCCGTTTTCCACGACACCAAGCTGCCCGGCGCCGACTTCACGACGGCCTCTGAGTTTACTATTGACCCCGAGGCCAACCCCCTGCTGGGCGCCCGGTTCGCGCTGGCCGGCTTGCCGGGCCTGCTGGGCAAATACGGTTTGGTGGTAGAGTGACGCCCTACCCCCTGCTGGCCGCTATTCCTCCATCACCCGGTTTTGCCGCCCGATGGATTCCAGGTGCACGGCCGCCAGCAGCTGCTCCACAAACTCGGGCGTCAGGCCCACGTGCTGGCCCTGGCGCAGGCTGCGCTCCAGCACCTCGTTCCAGCGGGCAGTTTGCAGGATGGTGATGTCGTTTTCCTTTTTGTAGCGGCCGATTTTTTCGGCCACGGCCATGCGCCGGCCCAGCAGCTGCATCATCTCGGCATCGAGCTGGTTGATTTGCTCGCGCAAACTGGACAGGGCCGTCACGAACTCCTGCCGGTCGGTGCTTTCGTGGCGCCACACCAGGTCGTGAATGAGCTGGCCGAGCACCTCGGGCGTGATTTGCTGCTTGGCGTCGCTCCAGGCGTTGTCGGGGTCGCGGTGGCTTTCTATCATCGTGCCGTCGAAGTCCAGGTTCAGGGCCTGCTGAGCCACGGCAAAGAGCGTGTCGCGCCGCCCGCAGATGTGGCTGGGGTCATTTAGAATGGGCATCTGGGGCAGGCGGCGCTTCATCTCGATGGGCAGGTGCCACATCGGGGCGTTGCGAAAATCGGTGTTGCCGTAGCTCGCAAAGCCGCGGTGAATCAGGCCCACCTGCTGCAGGCCCGCGCCCTGCAGGCGCTCCACGGCGCCCATCCACAGCTCCAGCTCGGGGTGAATGGGGTTTTTGACCAGGACCGGAATATCGACGCCGCGCAGGGCATTGGCAATTTCCTGCACCGAAAACGGGTTGCCGGTGGTGCGCGCCCCCACCCAGAGCAAATCGACGCCGAAGTGCAGGCAATCCTCGACGTGGCGGGCCGTGGCCACTTCCACCGCCGTGGGCAGGCCGGTCAGCTCCGAGGCTTTCTTGAGCCAGGGCAGGCCCTTGGCCCCCACGCCCTCGAAGCCGCCGGGCTTGGTGCGGGGCTTCCAGATGCCGGCGCGCAGGGCCTGCACCTTGCCGGTGGCGGCCAGGCGCTGGCAGGTGTCGAGCACCTGCTCTTCGGTTTCGGCCGAGCACGGCCCGGAAATAAGAAAAGGCTTGTCCTGGGGCTGGCGGTTGAATAAGTCGCGGAACATGGCTTTGGGCAGTTATGAATGAGGAGTTAGAAATGCGGAGTTGAAAAGCAACGTCAGGCCGGGCGGCGCTTTGATAGTGAGTGTCGGCCGGATAAGCGAAAGGGAATGCTCACGGCAAAATTTTCCTGATATGATTGGCCGCCTGAATCTGACCCGTCAGACCTTCGTAGTCTTCGCCGGCCAGCAGGGCGCGCAGCTTCTGCAGCTGGTGCAGGTGCTCGTCGAGCACATCAAGTACGTTGAGGCGGTTTTGGCGGAAGATGGGCACCCAGGTAGCCGGCGCGCTCTTAGCCAGCCGCACCGTGGAGGCAAAGCCACCGGCGGCGAGGTCGAAGATGCGCTGCTCTTCTTTTTCCTTTTCCAGCACCGTGAGGGCCAGCGCAAACGAGCTGATGTGCGAGATGT
This sequence comes from uncultured Hymenobacter sp., assembly GCA_964249885.1. Taxonomy (GTDB): domain Bacteria; phylum Bacteroidota; class Bacteroidia; order Cytophagales; family Hymenobacteraceae; genus Hymenobacter. Next base: position 5,332 of record CAXUEM010000056.1, read on the forward strand.
GCGACACGTAGGCCGTGTGCAAATCGTGCGCCGCCGCATCCAGGTAAATCAGCCGCATGGCCAGCGCCCGCAGCACCTGCTCTACCACCTGCAGCGCATCGGCCGCGGAGTCGGCCGCGTCGCAGATGACGGCCGTTTTGTTCTCGAATAAGCCCGAAACCGCCGCGTCGGGCCCGGAGTGCTCGGTGCCGGCCATGGGGTGCACCGCCACGAAGCGCCCCCGCTGCGGGTGCCCGGCCACGGCCGCCAGCAGGATGTTTTTGGTCGAGCCCACGTCGATAACCACCTGCGCGCCCGTTACCAGGTCGAGCACGGCTGGCAGCACGGCCAGCAGGGCATCCATGGGCACGGCCACGATAACCAGGTCGGCCGGGGCCACGGCCGCGGGCAGGTCGGCGGCCAGCTCATCCACCAGGCCCAGCTCCAGGGCCCGGCGGGCGTGGGCTGGGCTTTGCTCCAGCCCGATAAGCCGGCCGGCTACCCCCTGCTGGCGCAGGCTTAGGGCCAGCGAGCCGCCAATCAGGCCCAGCCCGATAATGGTAATGGTCATGGTGAATGACGAATTGCTAATGAGGAATTCTTGATTCAGGCAGGATGGCACTATTTCGTGATTCTATCAAGGGCCGCGCGCAGCACCGCCTCGGGTTGGCAGAGGCTGGCGCGCACGTAGCCGTTGCCGTTGGAGCCGAAGATGCCGCCGGGCGTCAGAAACACCCGCGCCCGGGCCAGCACCTCGTCGCTCAGGGCGTAGCCGTCGGCGTAGGCCGGCGGCACGGCCGCCCACACGAACAGGCCGGTCTGGCCCGGCGCGGGCCGGCAGCCCAGCTTTTCGAGCAGCTCCAGCACCAGCTCGCGGCGGACGCGGTAGGTGGCGTTAAGCTCCCTGAACCAATCCTCGCCCAGGGCCAGCGCCGCCACGGCCGCCTGCTGCACGCCCAAAAACATGCCCGAGTCCAGCTGGCTTTTAAAGCGCAGCACGGCGGCCAGCAAATCGGCCCGGCCGACCAGCATGCCCACGCGCCAGCCGGCCAGGTTGTGCGACTTGCTCAGCGAATTCAGCTCCAGCACCACCTCGCGGGCGCCGGGCACGGCCAGCAAACTCACCGGCGGCGTTTCGTTCAGAATAAAGCCGTAGGGGTTGTCGTGCACGAGCAGGATGCCGTGCTGCCGGGCAAAAGCCACCAGCTGCGCCAGAAACGCGGGCGTAGCCGCTGCGCCGGTGGGCATGTGCGGGTAGTTGACGAACATGAGCTTGACGCGGCTTAGGTCCGTGCGGGCCAGCGCCGCCAAATCCGGCAACCAGCTGCCGGCGGCCGTCAGGTCGTACTCGCGCACTTCGGCCCCGCTGATGTCGGCTACGGCCCGGTACGTGGGGTAGCCCGGGTTGGGCAGCAGCACCGCGTCGCCGGCTTCGAGAAACGTCATGGCCACGTGCATGAGGCCTTCCTTGGAGCCCAGCAGGGGCAGCACCTCCGTGGCCGGGTCCAGCGCCACATCATAGTGGCGCTGGTAAAATTCGGCCATGGCCGCGCGCAGCGTCGGCGTGCCCTGGTAGCCCTGGTAGCCGTGGGCACCGGGCTGCGCGGCCGTGGCCGTGAGGGCGGCCGTCACACTGGGGTGCGGCGGCAGGTCGGGGCTGCCGATGCCGAGGTTGATGATATCGGCCCCGGCCGCATTAAGAGCAGCCAACTCGCGCAGCTTGCGGGAGAAGTAGTATTCGCCGGTGTGGGCCAGGCGGCTGGCAGTGGCAACGGAAAGCATGATAAGCAGAAATTAAAGGCCGCGGTAAAGGCTGAAACCGGCCGCGCCGGGCAATAAAAAAGCGCCATTCGCAGAACGAAGGGCGCTGACGCTGAGGGGCATGGCGGCTCGTTCTACGGCTGGGCGCAGAGGTAATAATAGCCGTAGTAATAGCGGGTCGAGAACATGAGCGGGCGGAATGCGGCGGCAAGGTAAGCGGCATTTTGGTAAATCGCGTGACCAGCGGGTTTGCGCCTGCGTTTAGCGGCCGCCGCGTCTTCGTTTGGGCTTAACTCTTATCCCCCGCCGCCTTACGCCCTTGCGCCCCCCTGCTGGCCGAAAAATCCGGCAAACGCTACGCACCATCGAAGACTGGTTTCAGGGCCACGACCTCACCTTCGTGACCAACGCAGGCGGCGCCAGCCCGACGGCCGCCTCGCCGGCCAGCATTCATGTGCACATAGTAAGCGCAGCGGCTCCGACACAGGGCAGGTGCTGCACTCTCACTGGGATTTGAAAAGCACCTCACGCACCTGAACGCGGAACCAGGACCGCAGCTGATTGGCATTTAGTTAAATATTCAGTAAAATAGCTTATTAAAATATTAATAGCATATATTTTTGCAAGACGAGGCCGGTAAAGCGGTGCCGGCAGTTGAGCGTCTGGGTTTTGCATTCCGGCATATGAAGCTTGTTGCTCCCGCGGCCTTGGTAGTGGCCGCCCCTACCCTGTTGCGGCAGGGCCTGCTGGCCCTGCTGCGCGAGCAGTGGCCTGCCCTGAGCGTCACGCTCACGGCCGACATCGCCCAATTGGCTGATTTGCTGGCACAACGCGCCTTTGCGCTGCTGCTGCCCGACGCGCCGGTAGTGCCGGGAGCGCTGCTGCCGGGCTTACTACAGCAGGTCCGCGCCCGACAGCCCGGGCTGCCAACACTGCTGCTGGCAGCCCGCCGAACTCCCGTGCTACCGCTGACGCTGCGCAACACCTCGCCGCTACGCCTGCTCTCGCGCTATGCCACACCCGCCGCAGTAGCCACTGCCGTGAGCCAGTTGCTGGAAGCGGCCGCTCCGGCTGGAGGTCTGCCGCCCGTGCCCCGCGCCTCGCAACCTTCCCTGGGCACCAGCATTAGCCCGCGCGAACTGGAGGTATTAGCTCTGCTGGTGGCCGATGTGCCCAGCGAAGACATTGCTGAACGCCTGTGCCTGAGCGTGCGCACCGTGGACTGCCACCGCCGCACCCTGCTGCTGAAGGCCGGCGCCCGCTCGCCCGTTGGATTAGTAGTGCGCGCCCTGCGCGAGGGCTGGATTACGACTACCTGAGATTAGGTAATGCTACCGATGCGATGGAGCCTGGCAGCTGGCACCTTTGCCAAACCCGCTACAGCACTTCACCAAACCACTCTAGCCTGCTTCTATGAAAACCGCCTCCTTATGCCCCAGCAAAAAACCGCTCGTCATAGCCGCTTTTTTTTCCTTTGTCTGCCTGCCAACAGTGGCGCAACGTTTTGTGGGTTTCAGCAGTCAGGTGCAAAAGGCTGGCGTGGCAAACACCAGCACTTCCACGGAACTATTAGCCGAAAAAGCCAGCGCTGCCAGTACCAAAACATTTGTTCCCTCCGGAATTGTGCGCTGGCGGGCTGCACTCTTAGCTGACGGTGATTTCAGCAAAGCCATTGGAGCTAAAGAAGGCGGAACTCCCAAAACAGGGTCATTAGGGGCTAGCTTCACCCGAATCAAACAATGGAAAAATAATGGTGACGCGGCAGACACCGTGAACATCCCGCACTTGCAGGGCAACTTTGTCATCTCGCTGGGCTCGCAGGGCGATACACTCACAGTACAGCCAAATAGCGCGGGCGGACGGGCCGACAACCAGTACAGTTTCGGGCAAACTTTACTTTTGCCGGGCAGCAACTCTCAATCAGCTAAGTCGTTCACCGGCTCTCTGGTATGGTATCCACACCTGCTATCAAACAGCGCTTTCCGGCAAAGCATTGGGTACAATTTGTTTGCAAACATCACCCAAACCCGCTGGCGCTACGGGAGCGTAAGCGAAGATGTGCGACTGGCCGCTTTCTCAGCAGGAATTCTCTACACCGTGTTTGACATTCCGGCCAAGGATGATGGTAATTCTCTCAAGCTAAACGTTTTAATTAACTATGCGCTTCGGCACATTTCGGGCGACGTGCGGGAAGAAAGCGAAATCCTTACACAATCTTTGGGCACCAGCCGGTACTGGTACAGCGGGTTTGAGCCGGGCTTGATCTTTTCGGTTAACTCTTTACGGGTTTCGGCCAGCTTCCCTTTTTACCAAGGTAACATCAAGGGCTTCTCAAATGGTCAGTTTGTGGCTAGCCTGGGCTTCAGTACGGCACTGAGCCTAACTAAATAGAATAATTAAGCAAAGCAGAAAATTTCCTGTTAGCCACCGTCAGCAAGGAGAGAGAACGAGAATGTACGCCTAATGTCGCTCACCTTTTGCTTTCACTACACCATGTTTGACCTAGCCGCCCAGGAAAACAGTCTTGACAGTTCCAATTTCATGAAGTTCGATGTGCTATTGAACTACTCGCTGCGGCATATTTCGGGTGATATCCGGGAAGAGCCGGAAATTCTGAATCAGGCGTTTAGTAGCCGGCGCTACTGGTATTCTGGCATCGAGCCCGGGATTGTGTTCAGCGCAAACTCGTTGCGGCTCTCGGCCACTTTCCCCTTTTACCAGGGCAATGTCAAAGGGTTTTCCAACAGTCAGTTCGTGGCCGGACTAGGCTTCAGCACTTCTTTGAACATAAACAAGTAACGCCTAGCCGCGCTCCGGTAAGCCTGTTACCCCAGCTTCTTATACCGCACGCGCTTGGGCTCCACGTCGCCGAGGCGCTTGCGCTTGGCTTCCTCGTAATCCGAGAAGTTGCCCTCAAACCACACCACTTCCGAGTCGCCCTCGAAGGCCAGAATATGGGTAGCCAGCCGGTCCAGAAACCACCGGTCGTGGGAGATGATGACGGCGCAGCCGGCGAAGTTTTCCAGCGCGTCTTCCAGGGCGCGGATGGCGTTCACGTCGAGGTCGTTCGTGGGCTCGTCGAGCAGCAATAAGTTCGCTCCCTGCTTGAGCGTGGTGGCCAGGTGCACGCGGTTGCGCTCCCCGCCCGAGAGGCTGCCGACCTTCTTTTCCTGGTCGCCGCCGCGGAAGTTGAAGTTGCTCACGTAGGCGCGGGCGTTCACGGGGCGGCCGGCCAGCAGCATGGTTTCAGTGCCGCCCGAAATCGTCTCGAACACCGACTTGTTGGGGTCCAGCGTGTCGTGCTGCTGGTCCACGTAGGCGGTTTGCACGGTGGGGCCCACCACGAAGGTGCCCGCGTCGGGCGTCATCTGGCTGGTGATGAGGCGGAAGAGGGTGGTTTTGCCCGCCCCGTTGGGTCCGATAATGCCTACAATGCCGCCCTGCGGCAGCGCAAAGCTCAGGTTCTCGAACAGCAGCTTGTCGCCGAAGGCCTTGCGTAGGCTCTCGGCCTCAATCACCTGGGCCCCCAGGCGCGGACCGTCGGGGATGAACAGTTCCAGTTTCTGCTCTTTGTCTTTGGCTTCCTCGCTGGCCAGCTTGTCGTAGTTGGCCAGGCGGGCCTTGCCCTTGGCCTGCCGGGCTTTAGGGGCCATGCGCACCCAGTCCAGCTCGCGCTGCAGGGTTTTGGCGCGTTTGCTTTCGGTGCTTTCTTCCTGGGCCAGGCGCTGGGTTTTCTGCTCCAGCCAGGACGAGTAGTTGCCCTTCCACGGAATGCCGGCGCCGCGGTCCAGCTCCAGAATCCAGCCGGCTACGTTATCCAGGAAGTAGCGGTCGTGGGTCACGGCGATGACCGTGCCCTTGTACTGCTGCAGGTGCTGCTCCAGCCAGAGCACTGATTCGGCGTCGAGGTGGTTGGTGGGTTCGTCGAGCAAGAGCACATCGGGCTCCTGCAGCAGCAGGCGGCACAACGCCACGCGGCGCTTCTCACCGCCCGAGAGGTTGGCAATGGTGGCGGCCGGGTCGGGGGTGCGCAGCGCGTCCATGGCCCGCTCCAGCTTCGAGTCCAGGTTCCAGGCGTCGAGCTGGTCGAGGCGCTCCTGCACCACGCCCTGCCGCTCGAGCAGCTTGTCGAAGTCGGCGTCCTCGGCCCCGAAGGCCTCGTTTATCTCGTCGTATTCCTTCAGCAGGGCCACGGTTTCGGCCACGCCTTCCTGCACCACTGCCAGCACCGTTTTGGTAGGGTCGAGCTGCGGCTCCTGCTCCAGGTAGCCCACCGAGTAGCCGGGCGAAAACACCACCTCACCCTGAAACTGCTTGTCGACGCCGGCAATAATTTTCAGCAGCGAGGACTTGCCCGAGCCGTTGAGGCCGAGCACGCCGATTTTGGCCCCGTAGAAAAACGAGAGGTAGATGTTTTTGAGAACTTGCTTCTGGGGCGGGTAAATCTTGCTTACCCCGGCCATGCTGAAGATGATAGTCTGGTCGCTCATTTTTTGGGTGATGAGGTGATGAAGTAATGAGGCCGGCGGCAGCGCCGGGCGGGCGTGCCCCCGCGGGCTCCCCCCTGCTGGCCGAACGACAAAGAACGGCAGCCCGATTGGGAGTGACAGCCGGTCTGGGCAGCGGCGGGCAGCAGGCAATGCGCTGTCTTCGCTTATTACCTCATCCCCTTATCACTTCATCACCTTTTTCGCCGTAAACTTGTGCTTCTTTGCCCCGTTTGTAGCCCTGCCAATTTTGATTCGGATGCGGGCAGCATTCTTCGCTGATTACATGGAACAATTTGACCCCCTGCTGGCCGAGGCCCGGCGTTTTGGCTACGTGGTGGACGACACCGTCTGGCTGCGCCCTACGCTGGGCCAGCCGGCCCGCCAGGTAGGGCTGGTAAAAGACACCGAGGACGCCGCCCTGCGCTACTTCGGGCAGCGCTACGAAAGCCTGCGCGCCAAGGTAGACGAGTTGCTGCAGGCCATTGCAGCGGCCGAAAACCGCGGCTCCTTCCTCATGAAAGTGCAGCACCTCAAGGAGCTCACCCAGCGCTACGACGGCCTCGGCGACTTCGAAACCCTGCACCGCCGCCTCAGCGAGGCTGAGGCCGACATTCAGCAGAGCGTGCTGCGCAACCGCGAGAAAAACCTGGCCACCAAAATCAGCTTCATTCAGGAGGCCGAGGCCCTGCGCGATACCGTGGAGTGGGTGACGGGCAGCGAAAAAATCAAGGACCTGCGCCAAGGCTGGCTCAAGACCGGCCCCGTTGACAAGGAGCTCACCGACGAGCTGGAAACCCGCTTTCAGGCCGCCGTGCAGGTGTTTTTCGACCGCCGCAAGGCGTTTCAGGCCGACAAGAAGGCCATGGGCAACCACGCCCTGAACCGCTACAAGGACATCATCCGGCAGGCCGAGGAGCTGCAGAACTCCACGCAGTTTGATGCGGCCTCGCGCCAGCTCAAGGCCCTGCAGCAAACCTGGCGCGAGGTGGGCGGCAGCCTGCCCCGCAAGCAGGCCGCTGAGCTCTGGACGCGCTTCCGGGCGGCCAACAACCACTTTTTCGAGCGCCTGAAAGTGCACCTGGCCACCACCCGGCCCGAGGGCGCCGCGCCCGGCCCCGGCGCCACGCCCGAGGAGGTGCTGGCCCGCAAGCGCGGCCTGACCGAGCAGGCCGAGGCCCTGCTGAACGTGCCGCCGCAGGAGGCCATCAACCGCGCCAAAACCCTGCAGGCCGAGTGGAAAAAAGGCGGCACCGTGCGCGGCGAAGAGTC
>CAXUEM010000057.1:0-3641 GCA_964249885.1 uncultured Hymenobacter sp.
AGCCAGCACTGCGGTTGCCGCCCGGGGCGGCGCCGCGGCGGCCGGGCTTGTCGTCGGAGAAGTGTTTCTTGCCCATAAGAATGTTGAATGAGTGCCGTATCACTACGGTACGAGGTAGATAAATAAAGTAGGTTGGAGCCAGTCAGCGGGCTCCAAGGCCGGGCTGGGAGTTAAAGTAATGCAAAATGCCCGGACCCGGGTGCGGGCTGCAAGCGAGCCAGCTCCCGGGTCCGGGCAGGGCAGCCAGAAGCGCGCTTAGTCGCGGCGCGCCATCTTGGCCTCGATGGAATGCTGGGTGTGGGGCACGGCGCGCAGGCGCTCTTTTGGGATGAGCTTGCCCGTGCCGATGCACACGCCGTAGGTGCCGTTCTTGATGCGTACCTGGGCGTTTTCGAGCTGCTGAATAAACTTCATCTGCCGCGAGGCCAACTGGTTCATGCTTTCCTTCTCGGCCGTGTCGGCGCCGTCTTCCAGCACCTTGGCCGACGAGGCAGTGGTATCAATACCCGACTCATTGCTGCGGCTGAGCGTCTCCTTGATGAAGTTCAGCTCCTTGCGCGCGGCGGTGAGCTTTTCCGAAATAAGTTGGTCAAACTCGCTAAGGTCTTCGCGGGAATAACGGTAGTTCTCGTCGTTCATTTGATGCGGGGAGGCTAAGGTGTAAGCGGGTATTTCAAGATGTTGTGGCCCCAACTTACGGGTGCCGCAATTAGTTTAAAACTGGCCAAGGAGCCCAGGCTGGTGCCTCTGGCGCTTTGCCGTCGGCAGGCCATCAAGGTCAGCCTTTTTTGCGGGTGCAAAGCTACGAAGTTCCGGGGCCTTGCCCTAACTCCCCGCTCCGGGCCAGCCGGCGGCGCGACGAATCAGAAACCCAGCATCTGAATGGCCGCCACCGCGGCCTCCACGCCCTTGTTCCCGTGCTTGCCGCCGGTGCGGTCCCAGGCTTGCTCCAGGGTATTCGTGGTTACCAGGCCAAAGATGATGGGCTTGTTAAACTTCAGCCCGACGTGCGTCAGCCCCTGCGCCACGGCGTGGTTGATGTAGTCGTCGTGCTTGGTTTCGCCCTGAATCACGACGCCCAGACAGATAACGGCATCAATCTCCTCATGCTGGGCCAGCAACTGCGCGCCCAGCGTCAGCTCGAACGCGCCGGGCACGGTGTTGCGAAAGATGTGCTCATCCTTGGCGCCGTGCTTGAGCAGGGTCTCGTATGCGCCCGCGCTGAGCACGTCGGTCAGCTCGCGGTTCCAGTCGGCCACGACCAGCCCAAACCGCTTTTCGCTGATATCGGTAAAGGTGCTGGCGTCATAAGTACTCAGGTTTTGCAGGGAGGTGGCCATAAATCACAGATGTTGTGGATAGAGATGGATAGCACAGATACGTCGGGAATTGCGGTCGGCGCGGATGGCAGGATTTCGCGGGTGCGGGTGATGGGCGGGGACAAGGACGTGAGGGCGCTACGTGCGGGCATAGCTACCCCTGCTGGCCGGGCAGCAAAACGGCGCCTTCCCCGAGGAGAAAGCGCCGTTTGCAGATGCGTCATCTACTCCATCTGCACCATCTGCGCTTATAGGCGGGCGGCGTACTGTCGGGCCTCGGCCACTTCGGGCGCAGTCGCATACTCGCTGATGATGCGCTCGTAAGCTTTGCGGGCGCCCGCAGCGTCTTTGGCTTCCTCGCGGGCCAGGCCTTCCTTGAGCAGGTAGCCGGGCGAGAAGTACTCATTGGCGTTGTGGTCGGCGGCTTTGGCGTAGAGGTCAGCGGCTTCCTTGGGCTTATCTAGCTCCAGCTGCGCGTCGCCCATCAGGGCGTAGGCACGGGCCTGCACGAGGTAGTCGTCCGAGGTGAACTCCTCCAGGTTGTCGAGGGCCAGCTTGTAGTTGCCCTGCTTGAGGGCGGCCACGCCGGCGTAGAAGTTAGCCAGGTTGCCGGCCTTGGTCGCGCCGTACTGGTCGGCAATGCTCTGCAGGCCGGGCGCTTTGCCGTCGCCTTTGGTTGCCTTCTTGAGTGAGTCGGCCTCCCAGTAGTTCACGGCCTGAAACATGGCGGCTTGCGCTTTCTGGTCCTGTCCGCTACGCCAGGTGTAGAACCCAAAGGCGCCCACAATGGCGGCTATTATCAAACCCAGCAGGCCCAGCAGCACGCCCTGGTTGCGGCGCAAAAAATCCTCGGACTCGGCCAGCCGGGCGGCCAGTGCGTCGGGGTCTTCCAGCAGGGGGCGCTCGGCCGGAATGATTTCGGGCATGGCCTGTGGGTCAGCGGCGGGCTGCTGAGTGGGCTGACGGGCACCCGGCGCTTTGCCGGTAAAGGGAATCTTGGACATGTTTTTTAGTAGCTAGGAACCAGAAGCTAGAAGATAGAGGGAGGGTGAAAAATGCTGTTCTAAACTGGCTTCTAGCTCCCAGCTCCTAGCTTCCCTGGGTCAACTAGTCGTGAATGTAAGGGTAGTCGGCCTGCACGTACACGTCGGTGTAAAGCTCCTCGGCGGCGGGATAGGGTGAATTTTCGGCGAACTCCACCGACTCCTGCACCTGGGCCTTTATTTTCTCATCGATGGCTGTCAACTCTTCCTCGGTGGCCATCTGGTGCGTCAGGATGGTGTGGCGCACGGCCTCGATGGTGTCGCGGTGGCGGTAGTCTTCTACTTCCTCCTTGGTGCGGTACTTGGCCGGGTCGCTCATGGAATGGCCCTTGTAGCGGTAGGTTTTGAACTCCAGGAACGTGGGACCTTCGCCGGCGCGGGCGCGCTCGGCGGCGCGGGCCACGGCTTCGTGCACGTCTTCCACATTCATGGCGTTCACCGGCTCCGAGGGCATGTCGTAGGCCTCGCCAAGGGTGTAGAGCTCCGTGACATTGGAGCTGCGGTGCACGGCCGTGCCCATGGCGTAGCCATTATTCTCGACCACGAAAATGACCGGCAGCTTCCAGAGCATGGCCATGTTGAAGGCCTCGTGCAGGGCACCCTGCCGCACGGCGCCGTCGCCCATGTAGCAGATGCAGAGCTTGCCGGTTTTGTTGTACTTCTCGGCAAAGGCGATGCCGGCGCCCATGGGCACCTGCCCGCCCACGATGCCGTGGCCGCCCATGAAGTTGTTTTCCTTGTCGAACATGTGCATCGAGCCGCCCTTGCCCTTGGAGCAGCCGGTGGCTTTGGCAAACAACTCGGCCATTACGGCATTGGGCGAGGTGCCCAGCGCCAGCGGGTGGGCGTGGTCGCGGTAGGCCGTGATGTACTTGTCACCCACTTCGAGCGCCGACACGGCGCCCGCCACGCAGGCTTCCTGCCCGATGTAGAGGTGGCAGAAGCCCTTAATCTTCTGCTGTCCGTACAGCTGCCCGGCCTTATCCTCGAATTTGCGCATGAGTTGCATCTGCTCGTACCAGCGCAGGTATACCTCTTTGGAATACTTGGGCGTCGCGGGCGACTCAGCCTTGGGCGCCGCGGCGGCGCTGCTTTCGGTGTTGGCGCCGGCGTCGGTGGTGCCGGGCAGCATGGGCTCGGGCATGGGCTGGGTAACGACGGCGTCGGCCGCCGCTGTACCATTGGCGCCGGACGCTGCTTTTGCTGCCGACTTCTGACCCGCCTTCGCGGTAGCTTTTACCTTCGTATCCGCCATGATGCTTAGTGTGAATTCCCGTTG
>CAXUEM010000057.1:3651-6941 GCA_964249885.1 uncultured Hymenobacter sp.
ATCCCCTACTTCATGACGCTTGACTCGCTGCAGCTGCTTTTTTTTAAAAACTACGACGAAGCCAGCCTGGCTTTTTCGCCGGGCATCAACTGCTTTATTGGTGACAACGGCAGCGGCAAAACCAACCTGCTCGACGCCATCCACTACCTCTGCCTGACGAAGAGTGCCTTCACTTCTACCGATGCACAGAGTATCAAACAGGACGGCGAGTTTTTCGTGGTGAAGGGCCGCTTTCTGTCTCTCCCCCCTACTGGCCCGGCGCCGGCGTCGGGCCTACCCCCTGCTGGCCCGGCGGTGCCTAAGCCCGAAACCATTCAGGTGAGTTTGCGGCAGGGCCAGAAGAAGACGCTCGCGCACGACAAGCAACCCTATGAGCGCATGGCCGACCACATCGGCCGCTACCCGGCCGTTCTTATTTCGCCCTACGACACTGACCTTATCCGGCAGGGCAGCGAGGAGCGCCGCAAGTATTTCGACTCCCTGCTGGCTCAACTCGACCACGACTTCCTGGAGTTGCTCATCATGTACAACGCCCTGCTGCGCCAGCGCAACGCCATGCTCAAGCAAGGGGCCGACCGGCATGGCTTCGACCATGACTACTTGCTGGCACTGGACGAGCAGCTGGTTCCGCTGGGCGAGCAACTCAGTGCGCTGCGCGCCGAGTTTCTGGCCGCGTTCCAACCGCTCTTTCAGCGCCACTACCAGCACCTAGCCGAGGAGCAGGAGGTTGTTTCGCTCACCTACAAGAGTCAGCTGCCTGGGCACAGCTTCGCAGCGTTGTTGCGCGCCAACGAGCGCCGCGACCAACTGCTGCAGCGCACCCACGCCGGCCCCCACCGCGACGACTTCGTGTTTCTGATGAACGAGCGTTCCGTTAAGAACTATGCGTCGCAGGGCCAGCAGAAATCTTTTGTCATTGCCCTCAAGCTGGCGCAATTCGAAATTCTGGCTGCCCGGCGACAGCTCCGCCCTCTGCTACTGCTCGACGATATCTTCGACCGGCTCGACGACAAGCGCATCTCCCGCCTGCTGGAACTTGTCGCTAACGACACCTTCGGGCAGGTCTTTCTGACCGACACTAACTTGGCCCGTACGGATGCGGCCCTGGGCGGCGTGAGCACCGACATCCGTCGCTTTCAGGTGCGAGCCGGCACGGTCACGATGCTTTAAAGATGTCTGCCACGATGCTCTAAAGATGTCTGCTGCTGGAGCCGCGTTTTATATGCGGCCCAGGCTATCCCACCCCCCCCCCAAAGCTACCTTTGCTGCCCGCCTCGCCGCCCCCGCTCAGATTGCACCGGCGCCCCGTCATCGCGCGTTATTCTAGCCTATTTCAGTGAAAAAACCAGTTAATCCTTACGCCCGCCGGGCCGACATTACCTCGCTTAAGGACGGGCTGGCGGCGCTAGTGAAGGCCTACCGTCTCGGGGGTCGGCTGAACGAGGTAACGGTTGTTTCGAGCTGGGAGCGGGTGATGGGCAAGGCCGTAGCCCTGAAAACCCAGGAGGTATTTGTCAAGCAGGGCAAGCTGTTCGTCCGCCTCACGTCGGCGCCCCTCAAGCACGAGCTCGTCATGGCCAAAACGCGGGTCGTGGAGATGATAAACGAGGCTGTCGGCGAAGCCATAATTGAGGAGGTTATTTTCCTTTAATCCATACCGCTGGACAGCCTCTGACTACGGTACTGCTGTGCTTCTGTCACGCTGTTGTTCCGTAGTCAGTGTTGCGGGCGCAAGCCGCTTTCCCCGTTCAGGCTACCCGACTCGGCGCCTTCAGCGCGGTGGTTTTGCCTAGGCGTTGTACTTATACAAGCATACTCAACTTAGCTGATGGCTCTCATCTCCGTGGGCGGCTCCCTTACACAACGGACCTGCATCCAGGTGGGCTGGTAGCCAGGTTTCTGCCCAGAGCTGTTTTGCTGTCATCCGGCCTTTACAAGACACCCTGCCTTGTTAACTGCTGTTACCGGCCTCAGTCGGCTTTGCAAATTCTTACGGCGTCCTGCTTAGCTTATTTCACTGTCCGTTTTATCTACAACGCCAGTACGCTATCAGATTTACGAACGCGCTTTTAGATGCTTCGCGCCGAACAAAAATGTTTCACGTGGAACATTTTCACTTAGGCCCGTACACTTTAAGCAAAAGCTCGTTGTACGCTTCGAGCAGAGCAATATACTTGGTCTGGAGCGTCAATAGTGCCTTTACGGGGTCAGAATCAGAGGCAAGCGCGGGCGTTACAGAACGTGTAACAGTATTTGTAACGTTATTTTTGGCGGGCAATGTTACAAATGGAAGTACAGATTGCTGGACAGATGTAAAGTCTTGGGAGAAATCATGATTAATGATTTCCCCAACACGTGTTACAAAACCGGCGTCAAGTGTATCATCTTTGAATTTACGGTATATGGTCGGACGTGTAATACCGAGCTCGTCAACTATCCTGGTAATGGAAATACCGCTGTTTTTGATGGCTTCCTGCAATATCTCGCCTTGGTGCGGCATAGAACGGACTAATTGAAATGATACAACAAAGATGTAATACAGCGACTACAAAAGCAAGCGGACAAAACAAATTAACGAACACTGTTGCATTGTAACAATGAATGTTATTTGTAAAAGTTACAAATTGTATTGTAAGCTAAACATGGTTTTCGTTACACATCATTGTAAACAAGCGAATCAGAACAAGGTTGTTTTACACTCACTTGGTAGCACGTGTTACTCCTCTTCTCAGCCCACAACGTGCTGAGATTGCGCCAGCGCGGCCAGTAGGCGGTTGGGGTAGTCCGTGGTGATGCCGTCCGGCTGCCAGCTCGAGACGGTGAGCAGGTCGGCTGGTTCATTTACAGTCCAGGGCACCAGTGCCAGGCCGGGAAAATGCTGCCGCAGCTCGCGCACCAAGGCAGGCGTCAGCAGCGTAAAGTCAGGGCCGAACACCTCCGGTACAAACCCAAGTGGGCCAAACAGCGCGGCCGTTGTGAACGGTGATTCGGTGAGCAGGCACAGGCGTAGGGCGGGGCACAAACGGCGAGCGGCCTGCAGCACCCGCGGGTCGAAGCCCAGCAGGGTGCTGCGCCGGAGCAGCTCGCCGGCGCCCAGCACGGCCAGTACTAATTCGACAAAGGGCAGCGGCGCGGGGTGCCAGATACCGTCGCCGACGGGGCTGCATTTGAGCTCAATGGCGTAGGCGGGCCGGGGCCGGCCAAGCGCCCGGGCCTGCGCGTCGGCGGCCGCAATGACCTCGGCCAGCAGGGGCTTGTGAGCGGGCTCAGCCACCTGCTCCGGGAAGCCG
>CAXUEM010000057.1:6983-12776 GCA_964249885.1 uncultured Hymenobacter sp.
CAGCGCGTGCCGGAAGGCAGGCAGGGTGTTTTCGGGCCGCAGGCCGCGGCAGCCACGGTGGCCGTGCACCAGCGGCCGGGGCTGGCTATGCAGGGGGAAAGGCATAAAAGAGCGCTTAAAATCGACTTTAAAACCCCGTGATGTCATGCGACGCCGTGCCGGCACAGCTGAGCAAGCGGAAGGCGCTGGACGCAGGCCAGCAGGGAGTAGCAGAGAGCGAGAACGGTTGTTGCTGGTGTGAGCCAAGGGGGCCAGGCTGGCGGCTGAACCCGCGCGCCCATTCCCGCAACATGCCTTGCATGGTGCGGGCAAGGGCGCAATGGGTAATTTTGCCCACACACTTAACGCTAATTCTGATGAAACGTCTGGTATTGTTTGGCTTGCTGCTGGCGCTGGTGGTGGGCGGCTATCTGTTTTACCGCAGCCTCAAGCAGGGGCCCGAGTACGCGCTGGCTCAGGCCGGCCTGGCCGCCACGCAGACGCACGACATGGCCACGTTTGAGAAGTACGTCGACGTGAACAGCGTGACCGGCCACCTGGTGGACGACCTGACCGCGCAGAGCGGCCTGCTGGGCGCCCTGAACCCCGGCGGCATGGCCTTCAAGGGTGCGTTGCGGCTGCTAAAGCCGCAACTGACCAAAGCGGCCCACACGGAGATAAAGCGCTACGTAGAGACGGGCTCGGTGCAGGGCGCGGCCGAGGCGGCACCCAAGGGCCTGGGCCGGGTGTCGCTGGCGGCACTGGCGGGTAAGGTGGTGAGCCCGGAAAGCGCCTTTAAGGGCGTGAAATACTCGCGGCAGGAAGGCGAGCAGGCCTTCGTCGGGCTGGAGTTTACGCAGCCCAAATACGACACCACGCTGGTGATGGAAGCCAAGCTGCTGCGCCGCGGCGACCATTGGCAGATGACGGAGCTGACGAACGTCGGTGACATCCTGCAGCACGTGGCGCGGCTGGAAAAGCGGCGGCTGCTGGGCGGTAAGTAGCAGCCAGCAGGGGGTTAGAGCTACCTATCACGCACAAAAAAGCCGGCCCGTCGTGATGACGGGCCGGCTTTTTTGCATGATGTGCTTTATTGGTAAGTGCCCTTACTTTTTCTCTCTACCTGAAACCAAATAGTACAGAATCAATCCTAAGGGCACTAACACGATAACCGTCCAAACAATTTTTTTCAAAGGACTCCAGGACTGTTTAAATATATCAAAGATGGCTATGAGTGCCAACACATAATAGATGAGTCCAGATATGCTTATCGCACCGTTGTTCTTATACAAGGACGGAATACTACAAGACGTCATTGCTAACAGCAGCGGCAGCAGCAGAGCGGGCAGCGAGAGTTGAGAAGTCAGTTTAGTGAGCGTGGTACGCATGGAACGGAAAGTAGAAAGGGTTGAAAGATGCCTTCCTTACGCAAGGCCCCAAAATTAGATGTATTTATGAATGTAATTTACTGAAAGTCAATAATTTAAAAAGAATAGCTGCGAACCTGTTCTAGGAAAAAAGGCAGGACGCCCGGCATGAACAGCACCGTGAGTACCACGCCGTAGAGGGCGCCGTAGAAGTGAGCATCGTGGTTGATATTGTCGCCCTGCCGGCGGCCCATGTAGTAGGAATAGGCCAGATATAGAAAACCGAACAGGAAGCCGGGAATGCCCACCGGGATGAACATGATGTAAATCTTGTTCAGCGGCGCGAACATGACGCCGGCAAACAACACTGAGGCTACCCCGCCCGAGGCGCCCAGGCTGGCGTAGCCCGGGTCGTCGCGGTGGCGGAAGTAGGTGGGAATATCGGAGACAATGATGCCGCCCAGGTAGAGCAGCAGAAAACGCCACACCCCGCCTCCGGCCCCGAACCCGTCGAGCGGGCCGATGCCGTTGCAAAGCACATCCAGCACGATGTTGCCGAAGGAATAAAAGGCAATCATGTTAAAAAGCAGATGGCCCCAATCGGCGTGGAGAAAGCCGGAGGTGAGGAAGCGGTAGAGCTGGCCCTGGTCGCGGGCCACCACGTAGGGGCGCATTATCCAGGCGTCCATCAGGCCCTCATTCGACCAGGCGTAAGCGGAGGCAGCGACGGTGAGGCCGATGAGTACCAGCAAGGGGTTGAGCAGTTCCAAGAAGTCGGGTTTTAGAAGATGATGAGGCTGAGGGTGAGGAAACGCGCACACGCTTCCACTGCGAGCGGCAGATGTTCGGCTAACTCTCCCGCTCCATCAGCTGCAACGCGAGGCGGTGCAGGGGCTGTTTGCGGGCTTCCGGGGCGGCTACGCGGGCCAGGTGTTGCAGGGCGTCCTGGAAGTAGCCTTCGATGAGTTGCTCGGTCTGGGTGCGGACGTTCAGCTCGTCATAGACGGCGCGCACGGCCTGCACTTTGAGGTCGGCATCGGCTACGGGCTGGCCGATGTGGCAGGCCAGCCGGGCCTGCTGCTCGGGGCTGGCCTGAGCCTGGGCGGTGAGCAGCAGAAAGGTCTTTTTATCCGAGACGATGTCGCCGCCCACGCGCTTGCCGAAGGTGGCAGCGTCGCCGTACACATCCAGCAGGTCGTCGCGCAGCTGGAAGGCCAGGCCGATGTCCACCCCAAACTGCCGCAGGTGGTCGGCGTCCTCGTCCGAGGCGCCGCCGAGGCGGGCGCCCAGCTCCAGGCAGAAGCCCAGCAGAACGGCCGTTTTCAGGCGTATCATGTCCAGGTATTGCCGGATGCTGACCTGGGTTTCGGTTTCAAAGTTCATGTCCCACTGCTGGCCTTCGCAGACCTCGGCGGCCGTCTGGGAGAAGCGGCGCAGGATGAGGGGCAGCAGCCGGGGCTCGATGTCGAAGAACAGCTCGTAGGCCCGTACCAGCATCACGTCGCCGCTCAGGATGGCCACGTTGGCGTTCCACTTTTCGTGTACCGTGGGCTGGCCCCGGCGCAGCGGCGCCTGGTCCATGATGTCGTCGTGCAGCAGGGTGAAGTTGTGGAAAACCTCGGTGCCCAGCGCGGGCTTTAGAACGGGCCCCAGCTCATCGGTGAAGAGGTGGGCGCCCAGCAGGGTCAGCAGGGGACGGATGCGCTTGCCGCCCAGGGCCATGATGTAGCGAATAGGCTCGTAGAGCTGCACGGGCTGCTCGCCGTAGTGCAGCTGGGCCAGGGCAGCGGTGATTTGGGCGGGGAAGTCCAAAGGGGTTGGTCAGGTGAGTTTGGGCAAAGGTCGGTGTTAGCTCAATAAAGAAAGAACGTCCCTATAGCAGACAACCGGCTAGCAAAAAAGACCGTCATGCTGAGCGAAGTCGAAGCATCTCTACCGGGTGAGTAATCCAGACGAAAGGAGTTACTGCTGCGGTAGAGATGCTTCGACTTCGCTCAGCATGACGGTCTTTTCGGTGCTGCTACGGCCAGACGGCTTACCGGCGCTTACCGCCCCCACCACTGCGGCTGCCCCCACTCTTACCGCCACCGCCCTTGCCGCTGCGGCTGTGGCCGCCGGACTGCTCCCGGTAGCCGCGGGGCGGGCGGGCGGCGTGCTTTTCTTCCCGCTCGCGCTGCTTCACATGGTCGGGGCGATTATCCACCAGCTCGAAGTCGATGGTGCGGTCGAGCAGGTTGGCTGATTTCACGACCACCTCCAACTCGTCGCCGAACTGAATGATGCGCTTGGTTTTCTTGCCCACGATGCGGTAGTTGTCCTTGTCGAGCTCGAAGAAGTCGCCGGGAATGTCGCTGATGCGGACCATGCCCTCGCACTTGTTGGCTTCGATTTCGACGTACATGCCCCAGTCCGTGAGGCCTGAGACCACGCCCTTGAAGGTGTTGCCGATTTCGTCGGCCATGTACTCGACCTGCTTGAATTTGATAGAAGCCCGCTCAGCATTGGCGGCCAGCTTCTCGCGCTCCGAGGAGTGGCGGCACTCGTCCTCCACGGGCTCCACGGGCACCTGCTTGCCGCCTTCGAGGTAGTGCTCCAGCAGGCGGTGGGCCATCATGTCGGGGTAGCGGCGAATGGGCGAGGTGAAATGCGAGTAGTGGTCGAAGGCTAGGCCGAAGTGACCCAGCGGCTCGGTGCTGTACTTGGCTTTGGCCATGGTGCGGATGGCCAGGCCCTGAATCACGTTCTGCTCGGGCTTGCCCAGCACGTCGCCACTGAGGCGGTTCAGCTCAGTGCTCACCTTTTTGGGGTTGTCGAGCTTGAGCTGATGGCCGAACTTGGAGGCAAATAGTGCGAAGTTTTGCAGGCGTTCAGCGTCGGGGGCGTCGTGGGTGCGGTACACCATGGTGAAGCGCGGCTTAGTCTTTTTGAGGCCATACACGAACTCCGCCACGCGCTTATTGGCCAGTAGCATGAACTCCTCAATCAGCTTGTGCGCGTCCTTGCGCTCCTTCACATACACGCCGGTGGGCTTGCCGTTCTCATCAAGCTTAAACTTCACTTCCTGCGTCTCGAAGCTGATGGCGCCCTTCTTAAAGCGAATCGCATTAAGCGTTTTCGCCAGCCGGTTCAGGGTGTTGATTTCCTCGGCGTAGTCGCCTTCGCCGGTTTCGATGCGCTCCTGGGCCTCCTCGTAGCTGAAGCGGCGGTCGGAGTGAATGACAGTTTTGCCGAACCAGGAGTCGTAGAGCTTGCCCTTCTCGTCCAGCTCAAACACGGCCGAGAACGTGAGCTTGTCTTCGTGCGGGCGCAGCGAGCACAGGCCGTTGCTGAGGCGCTCGGGCAGCATCGGAATCACGCGGTCCACGAGGTACACCGACGTGGCGCGGGCCTTGCCTTCGCGCTCCAGCTCGGTGTTGGGGCGCACGTAGTGGGTTACGTCGGCAATGTGGACGCCGATTTCGAGGTGGCCGTTTTCCAGGGTTTGAATGCTCAGGGCATCGTCGAAGTCCTTGGCGTCGGCGGGGTCGATGGTGAAGGTGGTGATGGGGCGGAAGTCGCGGCGGCGGGCAATTTCCTCCTCGCTTATCTGGTCGGAAATGCTTTCCGACTCTGCCTCCACCTCGGCCGGAAACTCAAACGGCAAGCCGAACTCGGCCATGATGGCGTTGATTTCCGCCTCGTGCCCGCCAGCGGCGCCGAAGGTGCGCGTGATTTCGCCCACCGGCTGCCGGCCGAAATCGGTCGGAAACTCGACAACCTTCACCAGCACCTTGTCGCCGTTGCGCGCCTCGCCGAGGCCCGTGGGCGGCACGAACACATCGAAGTAAATCTTGCGGTTATCGGACTTCACGAAGCCGATGCCGCCCTGCACCGTGAGCCGGCCCACGAGCTCGGCGCGCTGCCGCTTGAGCACCTCCACCACGTCGCCGGTGGGGCGGCCGTCGCGGGAGCCGCGCAGGCGCACCCGCACCGTGTCGCCCTGCATGGCAAACTTGAGCTGGTCGGTGAACACGCGGATGTCGCCCTCGCCGGTGTCGGTTTCGGGCACCACGAAGGCGAAGTTGGGCGTGGCCAAATCGACGGTGCCGATGATGGTGTCGCGGTGGGCGCCGCGCTCGGGCCGGTCGTCGCCGGGGTGGTCGAAGCCGGCCGAGCGGCGCCGGTGCACGATGGGGTCCTGGCCGAAGTCGGCCTCGGGCGGCCGGCTGCTGGGCCGCACCGGGATGGGCGCGTCGTTTTTAGGCGTTTTCCGGGTCCGGGCCGAGCTGTTGGCAATCTTCAGGGCCGATGGGTCAGTCAGGCGGTATTCGTCGTTCTGAGCGAGCGTGAGGATGTTGGCCGCGCGCAGCTCGCGCAAATGGGCAAACACTTCTTCGCGCTGGGTTTTGGTGGTCACGCCCAGCCGGCGCGACAGCTGACGGTAGGCAATCACCTTGTCAGGCTGGTC
>CAXUEM010000058.1:0-5941 GCA_964249885.1 uncultured Hymenobacter sp.
GATGGGGAGGGGGACTAGTTTCTAGCTCTAGACTAGCGCCAGCAGGGGGTGTAGAGCTAGAGCTAGAATTACGACTAGATATTAGTCCCCCTTCCCCATCGGGGAAAGGGCTAGGGGATGGGGTGCCCGGTAGCCCCCGCCACACCCGCACCGCGCAATACGCCACAGCCAAGCTCACCATCAAGCTAAACCGCACGTAGTCCGGCCGCGTGGGCATAATCTGAGAGCGGGTATAGGCCAGGTTGAGGGCATCCTGATGCAGCAGGTAGTAGCTCGTGCTGCCCAGCGCCGACAACACCACCAGCCCCACGAACAACACCCATAGCCACCGCACCCAGGCCCCCGGCCACGGCGGCAGCAGCCAAAACCCCAGCGGCACCAGCAGCAGGGGCAGATGCAGCCGCACGTCCTGCCAGTAGGCCGGCCAGTTGCCCGGCGCCACCCGCAGCCCGCCTAGCAGGTGCAGCAGAAACAGCCCGCCGAAACCCAGCAGGGCCGGCGTCGTCGGCTTACCCCCCTGCTGGCCGAAGCGCAGCCCCGCCCCTACCGCCGCCAGCGTGAAGCCCGCCAGGCCGAGCTGGAACAGGGCCGGGTGCGTGTTCAAGACGAACAGCCCGGCCAGCATCAGGGCGAAGCAGGTGGCGGCAGCGCGGTGCAGGTGAAGCAAGAGCGGGTTGCAATGAAGCTTGGAGCCACAATTTTAAAGACCGTCTTCCCTAAGAGACAGCCACTCTTTATACTTCAACTTGTAAAAGTCTCTAATAACTATGTCTTCGAGAATGACATCTACTCCACCGTCATAGGGCGCTATGATGCACATCTTACTAACAGAAATGAACATTACCCTAAGCCTCTCAGATGCAACATCTCTAAGAATGCTATCATACTTTCCTGGAACCCAAGTAATTTCAGCTACAACTGGCCTGTAGGTTATTAGAGACTTTTCGTCATCGGGAACTGATGCATCATACCTTGTATCTCCCAATACAGCGACCTTCAGACTCGTAAAATCTAAATGCTTAATAGATTCCTCAAATGTGAATTGATGCTCTTGGTCGCCATCGTAATTATATACATACTCTCCCGTCACCAATAGTAGGTTAGAATTCGAGCCTACCAAATCGGTAATTAGGGCATTTTGACGATTTAGCAGTATCGCCCAATCCGAATCATTATTGGGATACCGCTGCGATTCAGGTAAGCTATGAATTCTGAACCACCGGCTGTCATAGTCAACCCGTAAGTAATAAGAAAGCGGAAGACTAAGCGGGTATGTGCTTTCCCAAAATGCTTGAAATTCGTCAGCAGTCATTGAATGACAGGTTATATCTCGTAGCATTAACGCCGCCGCAATATCCAAACAAAAAACGCCCCACCGACCAGACTGGTCGGTGGGGCGTTTCTGCTTAGGTGGGCCTAGGCCCTGGCCTCAGACTTTGATTTCAACATCCACGCCGCTGGGCAGTTCCAGCTTCATGAGGGCGTCCACCGTTTTGCTGCTCGTGGAGAAGATGTCCACGAGGCGCTTGTAGGTGCAGAGCTGGAATTGCTCCCGGCTCTTCTTGTTCACGTGGGGCGAGCGCAGCACGGTGAACTTCTCCTTTTCGGTGGGCAGCGGAATCGGGCCGCTCACGATGGCACCGGTGGCTTTCACCGCTTTCACGATTTTCTCCGACGACTTGTCGACCAAATTGTGGTCGTAGCTTTTCAGCTTGATTCTGATTTTTTGATTCATGGTATGGTGAGGCCGATTGCCTCATTAATGACAAGCTGGAAAAACTATTTGCCGCCTTTGGTCTTGGCCACGATGGCGTCGGCCATGTTCTGCGGCACCTGCTCGTAGTGGGAGAAGGTGAGCGAAGCCGAGGCCCGGCCCGACGAGAGCGTGCGCAGGTCGGTCACGTAGCCGAACAGCTCCGACAGCGGCACGTCGGCCTTGATGACCTGGGCGCCGCCGCGGGTGTCCATGCCCTTCATCAGGCCGCGCCGACGGTTCAGGTCGCCGGTGACCGGGCCGGTGTACTCGTCCGGGCACAGCACCTCAACCGACATGATGGGCTCGAGCAGTTTCGGACCGGCCTTGCGGGCGGCTTCGCGGAAACCGCCGCGGGCGGCGAGTTCGAACGACAGAGCGTCCGAGTCCACGTCGTGGAACGAGCCGTGGTAGAGGCGCACCTTCATGCCCTCAATCGGGAAGCCGGCCAGCGGACCCTGCTTCATGGCTTCCTCAAAGCCCTTCTGGATGGGGGCAATGAATTCGCGGGGGATAACCCCGCCCACGATGGCATTGTCGAACTCGAAGCCAGGCTTTTCGGGCTCGGTCTCTTTCGGACCCAACTCGAACACGATGTCGCCGAACTTACCGCGGCCACCGGTTTGCTTTTTGTAGGTTTCGCGGTGGTCGACTTTCTTGGTCAGAATCTCCTTGTAAGCCACCTGCGGCGCGCCCTGGTTGATTTCCACCTTGAACTCGCGCTTCATGCGGTCAATGATGATTTCCAGGTGCAGTTCGCCCATGCCACGCAGTACGGTCTGGCCGGTCTCCTCGTCGGTGTTCACGCGCAGGGTCGGGTCTTCCTCGATGAGCTTGGCGATGGCCATGCCCATTTTGTCGACGTCGGCCTGGGTTTTGGGCTCGATGGCGTAGCCGATTACCGGTTCGGGGAAGCTCATGCTTTCCAGCACAAGCGGGTTTTTCTCCTCGGTCAGCGTGTCGCCGGTCTTGATGTCCTTGAAGCCCACGCCGGCCGCAATGTCGCCGGCCTGAATGCGGTCAATTGGGTTCTGCTTGTTCGAATGCATCTGCATGAGGCGCGAGATGCGCTCCTTCTTGCCGGTGCGGTTGTTGAGCACGTAGCTGCCGCCGTCGAGCACACCCGAGTAGCAGCGGAAGAAGCACAGGCGGCCCACGTAGGGGTCGGTGGCAATTTTGAAGGCCAGCGCGGTGAAGGGCTCCGAGTTGTCGGGGTGTCGCTCGATTTCCTCGCCGCTGTCGGGATTGGTACCGATGATGGCGGGCATGTCGAGCGGCGAGGGCAGGTAGGCCATTACGGCGTCCAGCATGGTCTGCACGCCCTTGTTCTTGAACGCCGAGCCGCAGAGTACGGGCGAGAACTTCATGTCGATAACCGCCTGACGGATAACAACCATCATTTCCTCGCGGGTGATAGAGTCCGGGTCATCGAAGAACTTCTCCATCAAGGTGTCGTCGTACTCAGCTACGCTTTCCACGAGCTTTTCGCGCCACTCCCGCACGGTATCCACGAGGTCTTCGGGCACCGGGATTTCATCGTAGGATTTGCCTTCGGTCTTGTCGTCCCACACGATGGCCTTGCCGGTCAGCAGGTCCACCACGCCCTTGAAGGTGTCTTCGGCGCCAATCGGAATCTGCAGCGGCACGGGGTTAGCACCCAGCTTCTCCTTGATTTCATTCACGGCCTTGAAGAAGTCAGCACCGGCGCGGTCCATCTTGTTGACGAAGCAGATGCGGGGCACCTTGTACTTGTCGGCCTGCCGCCACACCGTCTCCGACTGCGGCTCCACGCCCGACACAGCGCAGAACAACGCCACGGCGCCGTCGAGCACCCGCAGCGAGCGTTCCACCTCCACCGTGAAGTCCACGTGGCCGGGGGTGTCAATCAGGTTGATTTTGTACTGCTTGGTGTCGCCGGTGGGGTTGCCCTTGGGGTCGGTGGGGTAGTTCCAGAAGGTAGTCGTGGCGGCCGAGGTAATCGTGATGCCGCGCTCCTGCTCCTGCTCCATCCAGTCCATCGTGGCGGCACCATCGTGCACCTCCCCAATTTTGTGGGTTTTACCGGTGTAATACAGAATACGCTCCGACGTCGTGGTCTTACCGGCGTCGATGTGCGCCATAATCCCGATGTTACGGAGGTACTGAAGGTCTTTATTAACAGCCATTTTAGTGGATAGTGATGAGGTAATGAAGTAATGAGGTGATGAGGAAATCAAGCCGGCAACAACTGAACTGCCTACTTCATCTCCCCATCACCTCATTACCTTATCACTTAGATTAAAAACGGAAGTGCGAGAAGGCTTTGTTGGCTTCCGCCATGCGGTGGGTGTCGTCCTTCTTTTTCACGGAAGCACCTTCGCCCTTGGCAGCGGCGATGATTTCGCCGGCCAGCTTGTCCTTCATAGTTTTCTCACCCCGACGACGGGCGTACTGAATCATCCACTTGGCACCCACCGAAATGCGGCGGTCAGCGCGCACTTCAATCGGCACTTGGAAGGTGGCGCCCCCCACGCGGCGGCTTTTCACCTCCACAGTGGGCATCACGTTATTCAGGGCCTTGCGCCACATTTCGAGGCCGCTCTCTTTGGTGCGGGCCTCCACGATGTCGCAGGCGTCGTAGAAAATGCCGTAGGCAAGGTTTTTCTTGCCGTCGTACATCATGTAGTTCACGAAGCGGGTTACCAGCGTCTCCTTGTACTTAGGGTCCGGCAGCAGAACGCGCTTTTTTGGTTTAGACTTTCTCATTGGTATATGGGGTGATGAAGTGATGAAGTGATGGGGCAATGAAGTATTACTACCTCGTCTGACCTCATCACCTCATCACCATTTACCTAATTACTTTTTCTTAGCGGGGGCGCCTTTGCCACCTTTGCCAGCGGCTGCGGCGGGCTGACCGGGCTTCGGACGCTTGGCACCGTACTTCGAGCGGCGCTGGGTGCGGCCGCTTACACCGGCGGTGTCCAGGGCGCCACGAATGATGTGGTAACGTACGCCTGGCAGGTCTTTTACCCGGCCTCCGCGAATGAGCACGATGCTGTGCTCCTGGAGGTTGTGGCCTTCACCGGGGATGTATGCGTTTACTTCCTTACCGTTGGTAAGGCGCACACGGGCCACTTTGCGCATAGCCGAGTTCGGCTTCTTAGGCGTGGTGGTGTACACACGGGTGCACACGCCCCGACGCTGCGGGCACGAATCCAGCGCAGGCGACTTCGACTTGGTAGTCAAAGCCTCACGGCCTTTCCGTACTAATTGGTTGATAGTTGGCATTTAGTGGATGGTTAACAAGGAGCCGTTTGCTCCCAAAATTTTGGCTTGCAAAGGTATGGTTTCTGATTTACAATAGCAAACGGGCGAGGGAGTTAAATTCGGGGCACCCCCTGCTGGACGAGCTTGGCTCATCGTTTCAGGTAATGGTACCGGCACGCTATAATTAGCAGCGTATCACCCTTTGCTTCGTAAACCAGCCGGTGTTCGTGGTTGATGCGCCGCGACCAGTAGCCCGAAAACTCACCCTTCAACGGCTCCGGCTTGCCAGTTCCGGCAAACGGCGTGCGCAGACACTCCTTGATTAGCTGGTTTATCTTTCGCAGCATTGCCTTATCGGCTTCCTGCCAATACTGATAATGGCTGAGTGCTTCGGTGGTAAAGGTTATGAGGTTCATACCTCATCTGAAATGTTCACCTGCACTACTTCACCGCGCCGGGCCTGCGCAATGGAGCGGCGCAAGCTTTCCGCGTTGGCCTCCGAGGCCAGGAGATATTCAGTTGCATCCATTTCAGTCGCAGCCGTTGGCGCGGCAGTCTTGCGGGCGCGTCGGGGCCGGGGGTTGCTTACGTAGTTGATGCTGCGCAGCATTTCCAGCATGAAAGCGGCGCGGTCGTCGGGGACGGAGAAGACAATTTCCATAGAAGCTAAAGATACTGGAGCGGCTGGAAAGTTCTGACTGCTCGCCCTCCGCGGCGACCCAGCAGGGGGTAAGCCTACGCCTCCCCCACCGCGCCCCCAAAGTTCATCGGGTAGCTCGGCGCCTCGCTCTGCTCCTTGATGCGGCCGAATGACTGCTCGAACCGCTCGATGTTCTCGGCCAGGGCCGTGAGCAGGCGCTTGGCGTGCTCCGGCGTGACGACGATGCGCGCCTTGACCTTGGCCTTGGGCAGGCCCGGCATCATGCGGATGAAGTCAATCAC
>CAXUEM010000058.1:5951-12726 GCA_964249885.1 uncultured Hymenobacter sp.
CGGACAGCTCAATGTTCAGCGCGTTGGGGTCAGGGTTTTGGTCGGTGGGGTGCATAGCGTTTACTTAGTTGAGGTATAAAGAACGTCAAACCTACGCCACCCGTCGTATCTTAGCCTGACCACCAACCCACTCCCACCATGCCCCTCATGCTTATCAACGCCCCCGACGACGTAGCCGTGGCCGCCGTGCAGCATCTGAGCCGCATTGAGGTACTGGCCGTGGTAAATAGCCAGCTCCCGCCCGCTGCCCCCGGCGCCAAGCCGCCGAAGCCGCGTAGCTGGGTAGGGCTGCTGCCCCAGGAAGCCGGCCGCCGGATGCTGAACGAAGTAGCCGCCACCCGCGACGAATGGGAGCACACTACCTAATCGACACCAATACCACCATCGAGCTGGTAACTCAGCTGCTACCCCCTGCTGGCAGTGCCTGGGTCGATGGTATCGTGCTGCGCGAGGAGCACGCCATCAGCGTCATCAACTGGATTGAGCTGCTGGTAAACCCGCGCACGGCCGAGGAAAAGGCGGTGCTGGAGCTGTTCATCGCCAGCTCGCCGGTGCTGCCGCTGGATGCGGCCGTGGTGCGGCAAACCATTCAGCTGCGGCAGCAGTACCGCACGAAGCTGCCCGATGCCATCGTGGCGGCTACGGCCCTGGTGCACGGGCTGGTGCTGGTGTCGCGCAATACTTCCGATTTTAGCCGGGTTGCGGGGTTAGTTGTGGTGAATCCGCACGACGTTATATAGTCGCCAGCAGGGGGTCAGGGGTTTAGTCGGTGTGGCTTATGTGATTTCAAAAGTTCTATTAGCTTTACTCGAAATCACAAGAGATACCAATTGTGACTGCCCCACTTGTTTCCGAATTTTCATGAAAGCAAAAGCGTCGCTGTTCCATCTGTTATTGGTCGCTTGCACTTGCATCTCTGTTCCAACCGTACAAGCGCAGTCCTTTTCTGAAACTCTACAATACATTAACAGAGTGTCGAACGAGGAAGCGGATTACCTCACCAAGAAGCAAGACCAGCGCTATGTGTGGAAGGTTTCAGCGGATGGTCTGCTCTCAATGATGGTATATCACAGAGACGGCTATGTACTGTTCAGTCGCACATGCTACCTGAAAAAGTTTTGCGACAATATAGAGTGTGCGGATATACGAGCGGCTTTTGCTTTGCCCGATTCCAACGAGCCGCCTTCTACTATATTGTCGTTTAACAATAAAGATGGTCGACAGATACGACTTTCTTTGAACAGTGAAAACTCTGCTAACAGAATTAGAAATGCAGTTTTCCGGCTTGCAAATCTTTCTAAAACCAATAAACTGTACAAAAGCAAAGACCCTTTTGACTACTAACCTCGCAAACATTGAAAAACAAAACAATCAAGGCCACCTTCATAGGTGATGAGGGCTACCGCGGTTGGAAAAGGTTAAAAACCTACCACCTTCAAATTTCAGAGTACCCTACAGAGTCTGGCATTCGGGTAGCCATCATACACATACCAAGTCAGAGTGTAGCTGTTGAGTATTCCTCATTAGCCGCTTTTAGAAATGCTTGGACCGACGTCGAAGTAGTTGAGCAGTAAAACGAAAAAGCCGCCCCGGATGGACCCCGCGGGGGTTTAGTTTAAAAAAAAAACAAGAATTAAATTAAACATCCTACACACCCAGCCGCGGCCCCCGCGCACGGGGCGCTTGGCGGGCACGGCTTCCTCGGCGGCTTTGGCGGCCTGGGCGGCGGCCTGGTCGTCCTTGGACATGACCACCTGGCGGGTGTACTCGCGCAAGCCCGTTCCGGCCGGGATGAGGTGACCGACAATCACGTTCTCCTTCAGGCCGAGCAGCTCGTCGGCCTTGCCACGGATGGCGGCTTCCGAGAGCACCTTGGTCGTCTCCTGGAACGAGGCGGCCGAGATGAACGACTGCGTACCGAGCGAGGCTTGCGTGATGCCTTGCAGCGTGGGCCGCGAGACGGCCGGCTGGGCATCGCGCACCTGCACTAGGGCCAGGTCGCGGCGCTTGAGCGAGGAGTTCTCGTCGCGCAGGCGGCGGGCACTCACAATCTGGCCGGGCTTGAGGTTGGTCGAGTCGCCGGCTTCCGTCACCACCTTCATGTCGATGATGGTGTCATTTTCCTCCATGAAGATGATTTTATCAATCACCTGGTGCTCCAGGAAGGTCGTGTCGCCGGCGTCGAGAATCACGACTTTCTGCATCATCTGGCGGACGACCACTTCGATGTGCTTGTCGTTGATTTTCACGCCCTGCAGGCGGTACACTTCCTGAATCTCGTTCACGAGGTACTCTTGCACGGCGCCCGGACCCTGAATGCTCAGGATGTCGGAAGGCGTAATGGCGCCATCCGAGAGCGGCATGCCGGCGCGGATGAAGTCGTTGTCCTGCACCAGAATGTGCTTCGACAGCGGCACCATGTACTTCTTCTTCACGCCGTCTTTCGACTCAACGTAGATTTCGCGGTTGCCACGCTTCACCGTGCCGTAGGTAACCACGCCGTCGATTTCCGACACCACGGCCGGGTTAGACGGGTTGCGGGCCTCGAACAGCTCGGTTACGCGGGGCAGACCACCGGTGATGTCGCGGGTTTTGCCCACGGCGCGCGGAATCTTGGCCAGGATGTGGCCGGCCTTGATTTTGTCGTTGTTCTCCACGTTCAGGTGCGAACCCACGGGAATGTTGTAGGCACGCTGTCCTTCCACGTCGCCCTTCTTGCCGGGGCGCACGATGATGGACGGGTTCTGCGCCTTGTCCTTGGATTCGATAATCACCTTCTCACGGTGACCGGTCTGCTCGTCCGACTCCTCGCGGAAGGTGATGCCCTCCGTGATGGCGTCGTACACCACGGTACCATCAAACTCAGCCAGAATAACGGCGTTGTAAGGGTCCCAGCTGCAGAGCTCGGTGCCTTTCTCCACTTCCTGACCTTCGTCAACTAGCAGGAAAGAACCGTAGGGCACGTGGTTCGACATAAACGTTTTGCCGGTGCCTTTTTCCACGATGCGGATTTCGCCGGAGCGGCCCATCACCACCTTGCCTCTCACGCCTTCGGCGGTCGTCGTGTCCACCACACGGATGTCCTCGTACTCTACCACGCCGGCAAACTTGGCTTTGATGTTGGCTTCCACCGCAATGTTGGAGGCCGTACCACCTACGTGGAAGGTCCGCAGGGTCAGCTGCGTGCCGGGCTCCCCAATCGACTGCGCCGCAATAACACCCACAGCTTCGCCCTTCTGCACCATGCGGCCCGAAGCCAGGTTACGGCCGTAGCACTTAGCGCAGATGCCGCGCTTGCTTTCGCAAGTCAGCACCGAGCGGATTTCCACCGACTCCAGCGCCGTCGCGTCGATGCGGCGGGTGATGTCTTCGGTGATTTCCGTGCCGGCCGTGAGGATGACCTCGTCGGTCAGCGGGTCGATGATGTCGTGCACCGCCACGCGGCCTAGTATACGCTCGGCCAGCGGCTCCACGATGTCCTCGTTGTCTTTCAGGGCGAAAGTTTCAATGCCGCGCAGCGTACCGCAGTCCGGCTCGTTCACGATAACGTCCTGCGACACGTCTACCAGACGACGGGTCAGGTAGCCGGCGTCCGCCGTCTTCAAGGCCGTGTCGGCCAGACCTTTACGGGCACCGTGCGTCGAGATGAAGTACTCGATTACGTCCAGGCCTTCTTTGAAGTTAGACAGAATCGGGTTCTCGATAATCTCGCCCACCGAGCCCTGCAGCGACTTCTGCGGCTTGGCCATCAGGCCGCGCATCCCGCCGAGCTGCCGAATCTGCTCGCGCGAGCCGCGGGCCCCGGAGTGCATCATCATGTAGATGGAGTTGAAGCCTTGGTTCTCCTTCTCCAGGCGGCCCATCAGGGTTTCCGTAATCTGGTTGTTGATGCGGGTCCAGATGTCGATGACCTGGTTGTAGCGCTCGTTGTCGGTAATCAGACCCATCTGGTAGTTCTGCGTTACCGCAGCTACATCGGCCTGCGCCTGCTTCACGAGCACATCCTTTTCCATCGGGATGTTGATGTCGCCGAGGCCCATGCTCAAGCCGCCTTTGTAGGCCGACTGGAAACCCAGGGTCTTGATGTCATCAAGGAACTGCGCCGTGCGGGCCATGCCCGTGCGCTTGAACACCAGCGAGATAATCTGCTGGAGCTTCTTCTTGGTCAGTAGCTCATCCACAAAGCCTACCTCAGCTGGCACGAGCTGATTGAACAGCACGCGGCCCGCTACGGTCTCAATGACTTTGGTTACCAAGTCATCATTCTCGTCGCGCACCTGGGTGCGGACTTTGATATACGCGTGCTTGGAAAGCTGCTTCTCGTTGATGGCAATAACCACTTCCTCATCCGAGTAGAACACGCGGCCTTCGCCCTGAATCGTCTCCTCGTCGGTGCTGCGCTTGCCCTTGGTCACGTAGTACAGTCCGAGCACCATGTCCTGCGACGGTACCGCGATGGGCGCGCCGTTGGCCGGGTTCAGGATGTTGTGCGAAGCCAGCATCAGCATCGAGGCTTCCAAGATAGCGGCCGGCCCGAGGGGCACGTGCACGGCCATCTGGTCACCGTCGAAGTCAGCGTTGAAGGCTGTACAAACGAGCGGGTGCAGCTGAATCGCCTTGCCCTCGATGAGGCGCGGCTGGAAGGCCTGAATACCCAGACGGTGCAGCGTGGGGGCGCGGTTGAGGAGCACCGGGTGGCCTTTCAGCACGTTCTCCAGGATGTCCCAGACCACGGCGTCCTTGCGGTCCACAATCTTCTTGGCCGACTTCACCGTCTTCACGATGCCGCGCTCAATGAGTTTGCGGATGATAAACGGCTTAAACAACTCGGCCGCCATGTTCTTGGGCAGGCCGCACTCGTGCAGCTTCAGCTCCGGGCCCACCACGATAACCGAGCGGCCGGAGTAGTCCACGCGCTTGCCGAGCAGGTTCTGACGGAAGCGGCCCTGCTTGCCTTTCAGCATGTCGGACAGCGACTTCAGGGCGCGGTTGCCTTCGGCGCGCACGGCGTTCACCTTGCGCGAGTTGTCGAACAGCGAGTCCACCGCTTCCTGCAACATGCGCTTCTCGTTGCGCAGAATCACCTCCGGCGCCTTGATTTCAATCAGGCGCTTCAGACGATTATTGCGGATGATAACGCGGCGGTACAGGTCGTTCAGGTCGGACGTGGCGAAGCGGCCACCATCCAGCGGCACCAGCGGGCGCAGCTCCGGCGGAATCACCGGCACCATGCGGATAACCATCCACTCGGGCTTGTTCTCGATGCGGGTGGCGGCGTCGCGGAAGGCTTCCACTACGCGCAGGCGCTTCAGGGCCTCGGCCTTGCGCTGCTGCGAGGTTTCGTGGGCGGCGGAGTCGCGTAGCGAGTAGCTCAGCTCATCGAGGTTAATGCGCTCCAGCAGCAGCTGCAGGGCATCAGCACCCATGCGGGCGATGAACTTGTTGGGGTCCTCGTTGGGCAGCAGCTGGTTCTCGCGGGGGAGCTTGTCAATGATGTCCAGGTACTCGTCTTCGGTGAGGAAGTCGAGCTGCTGCACACCTTCTTCGGCCAGCGTGCCGGGCTGCACCACCACGTACCGCTCGTAGTAGATAATCTGGTCGAGCTTCTTAGTGGGCAGGCCCAGCAGGTAGCCGATTTTGTTCGGCAAGCTCTTGAAGTACCAGATGTGAGCTACGGGCACTACTAGCTCGATGTGGCCCATGCGCTCGCGGCGCACTTTCTTTTCGGTCACCTCCACGCCGCAACGGTCGCAGATGATGCCTTTGTAGCGGATGCGCTTGTACTTGCCGCAGTGGCATTCCCAGTCCTTCACTGGACCGAAAATCCGCTCGCAAAACAGACCACCCATTTCCGGCTTGTAGGTCCGGTAGTTAATGGTTTCGGGCTTCACCACTTCCCCGGTGCTACGCTCGAGGATGGTTTCGGGCGAGGCCAGCGAAACCGTGACTTTGGAGAAGTCCTGAACTAGTTTCTTCGTTTTTGCAAAAGCCATTTGATTGGTTTTAAGCTGTTAGCTGTTGGCTTTAAGCTGCCGGAGTCTTCGCGCACCGCCAGATGCGCGCAAGAGGCTCCAACAGGTTGACGCTCGTAAAAGTGCGGTAGCAGAGCAGATAGGTATGCCTTACGACCGCCTTTCAAAAGGTCGGCATTACTTTATTCCGGCCAGCAGGGTATCAGGCCGAGAAGGCCTCCGATTAGGACCAGTAGGGAAACAACTGCTGTCCTGACCATATCTCGGAACAGCTTCCCATGCGTCTTTCACCGAAGCGTTTTCTCGTCTTTTTCTATCGGAGCAACTCAATTAGCAGCTCCTACCCCCTGCTGGCCGGCTGCAACTGGCTGCCAGCAGGGGGTAAACCCTACCAGCAGCCAGCTGCAACTTCCTTACTCCAGCGTAATCTCCAGGGCCAGACCGCGCAGCTCGTGGATGAGCACGTTGAACGACTCCGGAATATTCGGCTTCGGCAGCACGTCGCCCTTCACGATGGCCTCGTAGGCTTTCGCGCGGCCCACCACGTCGTCCGACTTGATGGTCAGGATTTCCTGCAGCACGTTCGAGGCGCCGAAGGCTTCCAGGGCCCACACTTCCATCTCGCCGAAGCGCTGGCCACCGAACTGCGCCTTACCACCCAGCGGCTGCTGCGTGATCATCGAGTACGGGCCGGTCGACCGGGCGTGGATCTTGTCGTCCACCAGGTGGTGCAGCTTGAGGATGTACATGTAGCCCACGGCCACCGGGAACGGGTAGGGCTCCCCGGAACGGCCGTCGTACAG
>CAXUEM010000059.1:0-12722 GCA_964249885.1 uncultured Hymenobacter sp.
GCTCGTGACCGAGTGCTACCTCGAAGACGGGCAGGTGCCGCGGCTCTCGGTCACGGAATCAGTGCCGTACCTGGGCAACAACCAGACGCCGCCGCCCGGCAGCGTGGCCCTGCCCCTGCCCAACGGCCAGCAGGTGCTGCTGCCCACCGACGTGACTGTGACCCTGGTGCTGCCCAGCGGCGCCCGCCAGAACCTGGCCTTCGAGCCGGGTCTGGACTCCACGAACAACAAGTTTTTCACCCACCGCGGCCGGCAGCCGCTGCGGGCCCGGCCGGGCCAGACGTTTGCGCTGGAAGTGCGCGACGGGCGCGGGCGCACCGTGACCGGCACGGCCACCGTGCCCACCCGCGTGCCCATCGACTCGGTGGACTGGAAGTTCAACGACAAAACCGGCGCCGAGCGCAAGGCCTATTTCCTGACCAATTTCCGCGACCCGCCCGGCGTGGGCGACTACTACCACCTGCAGCTGCAGAAAGTCTCGCTGCGCAATGAGGCCGAGGTGGACTACGACGTGCAGGACCGCCTCAACGACGGTCAGTCGTTCACGCTCGGCACCAGCTACCGCTTCGTGGTTGGCGACACGGTGATTTCCACGCTCTACCACCTGGAGCCGGCCTTTTACCGCTTCCGCGAGTCGGTGCGCAACGCCCAGCAGGCCAACGGCAATCCGTTTGGGCAGCCCTCGTCCATCCAGAGCACGGTGCAGGGTGGACTGGGCGTGTTCACGGTGCTGAGCTACGATAGGAGGCGGGTGATTCTGAAGTAAGCATTATTTTGCAAGTAACCAGTATCGATATCTTGCGCGAGTAGTTCTACCTCCCAGTTTGCTTCCCTGGTTTTATATTCACTTGCTCTGCTTTCAAGATTGCCTGCGCTCGTTTCTCCTTAGTATTCTGATTTTTAGTATTAATGGTCGTGAAATAAATGATATATAACCAGATAAATTATCCCGGCGATAGCCTGTTAGCGGCTGATTGCTTGGCAGATAGAAAATTGCCAACAGCTAACCATTAATGGCATCATTATTAAAGTCATTTTTCGCAGCAGTTCGGCATTGCCAGCGCCTGTACGCGGAGAATAGTGGCCAGCTAAACGGCGTATTGGCCCCATTGAAAGCTAATACATTATTCCACTTAAAATTGGGGGGGGGGTAAATAAGTATTACTCCACTAGAGCTGATAAAGCAATCAGCCGGCAATCTAAAATATAATACAAAGGCCCGCTACAAGTTGCAGTGGGCTTTTGTATATACTGCGCACTGGCCAGCAACTAGTGCTCTATCGCACACATTACCTTAACCTGTATTTCCTGAGAAGTTTGCTTAATCTTGGCTTTCTGAGAGGCTTCTCGTTTAGCTACGACTAAGCTACTTACGACCAATAAGTGCCTTGATTCGCCACTTAAGTGCATAAGGTACTAAGCGCTTAATTCGCACTCGCAAAAAATCTAACTGAGTTGGTGTTGTTGCTGAAAGGTATAAGTGTTGCGTGTGAACCGATGACAGTATCCGGGCAACTGCTTCATCGAAGCGGCCGTTGATGTCGGCGGGTTGAATTAACCCTATTTTACTGAGGGTTAGCTCGTGAAAAAGAGTTGTTTCGTTCAACAACCAGGTTTCGCTACTATTGTGTACACGGTACTGTATCAAAGGTTGCTGCAGATGGTAAAAATCGCTAACTCGCGCTATTTTCATCCAAATATCCCAATCGCAGGCGTATTTGAGCTGGTTATTAAATTCAATCCTGGCATCGTCCAAAACACTCTTGCGCACCATTACCGACGGCATACACACAAAATTCCACTCGTTATACAGTATATTATAAGCGCGCTTACCCAACATAAGAGGCTCGCTATTTAGTATATCCACTAACCGTGGACTCCACCCGTGGCGCGTAGTGGCTATTACAAGTCCTTGCTCATCAATATTATGAGCATCTGAATGTACTAACCCTACTCCAGGATGCTGGTCGAGTACCTGCACCTTAGCGGCTAAATTTCCGGGCAGCATTATATCATCATCCGAGAAAGTACTGATGTATTTTCCGGTCGCCAGCCGCAGCGCGCGGTTATAATTATGAGTAGCCCCTACATTAACCTGATTTCGGACGTATCTAATTCGGCTGTCATGATAGGCGGCAACCACAGCAGCCGTATCGTCGGTAGAACAATTATCGGTAATTATGATTTCGTAATCAGTATAATCCTGCATTAACACACTTTCAATAGCCTTTTTCAGAAACCTACTTCGGTTATAGGTAGGAACAAGGATGCTGATTGTTGGGCTCATGTGATTAGAATACAGATTAAAAATATACCAAACCCAGTCGCGCTTAGAAGTCTCAGGCGCAACCAGGTTTGGTATTAATTTTTTGCGTTTACTAGCTCTTTGTTCCTGCGTTTAAGCCAGCCCTTCCTGCTGCAGAAAGCCCCGCACTATATCGACCATATAGTCGTAGTGCTCTTCCTGAAGGCCAGGCCACACGCCCAGCCAGAACGAGCGGTTCATGATGGTATCTGTGTTGCTGAGGTCGCCCACCACGCGGTGCTGAATGCCGGTGTAGGCCGGCTGCCGCAGCAGATTGCCGGCAAACAGCAGCCGGGTGCCAATTTTGTGGTTTTCCAGGTACTCGACCAGCTCCTGCCGGCTGATGGGGCTGTCGTCGCGCAGGGTGAGCAAAAAGCCAAACCAGCTCGGCTCGGCGTTCGGCGTCGCTTCGGGCAGAATGAAATGCTCCTCGAACTGCTTCATTTTGCTGTAGAGCAGCGCGTGATTTTCGCGGCGGCGCTGCACGAAGAAATCAGCCTTGTTGAGCTGACTCAGGCCAATAGCAGCCTGCATATCCGTTACTTTCAGGTTGAAGCCGATGTGCGAGTAACTGTACTTGTGGTCGTAGCCGTAGGGCAGTTCGCCAAGCTGCTGGCAGAAGCGCTTGTTGCAGGTGTTATCCTTGCCCGGCTCGCAGTAGCAGTCCCGGCCCCAGTCACGGAAGCTTTCGGCCAGCATTTTCAGGCGAATATTGTTCACCAGCACCGCGCCGCCTTCGCCCATCGTGATGTGGTGAGCCGGGTAGAAGGAGAGCGTAGCCAAGTCGCCGAAGGTGCCGGTTTTCTGCCCGTTGTACGTGGCGCCTAGCGAGTCGCAGTCGTCCTCAATCACCCAGAGATTGTACTTCTTGGCTATCTCCATCACCACGCTCAAGTTGAACGGGTTACCCAGTGTATGAGCCATCATAATGGCCTTGGTTTTGGGCGTTATGGCCTGCTCAATATGCTCGGCTTTGATGTTGTAAGTCGGAATATCAACGTCGATGAATACTGGCACGCAGCCAAACTGTATCATCGGATTCACGGTGGTTGGGAAGCCGGCGGCCACCGTAATCACCTCGTCGCCGGGCCGGATGGCGCGTTCCCCCAGCTTGGGCGAGGTCAGGGCGTAGAAAGCTACCAGGTTGGCCGAGGAGCCGGAATTGACCACCAGCGAGGACTTGCAGCCCATGTATTTGGCCAGCTTCTGCTCGAATTTCGGGCCGAAGCGGCCCGTGGTCAGCCAGCCATCAATTGTGGCATCAACGCCGTACAGTAAATCATCCACATCGAGCACCTTGCCCGTTACCGGAATGTAATCCTGCCCCGGCACGATGGTCTTGGTAACGTTGGGCCGAATAACTTCTTCCAGGTGAGCTTCCAGTTCGGCGTTGATATTCTTAAACTTCTGGTCTACTTTAAACATAAAATAAGATTGGGGAGAGTCGGCAAAGGTAGCGTAAAAGTGGGCAGCGGCAGCAGGCGGGGAAGCCAGTGGCTTAGGTTCCTTCCATCTCCAGCGGCTTAGCGAAGGGTTCCATTTCGGTGATGGGCCGGCCGAAGGCGAGTTTGGGGTAGCAGTTGGTGTGCGAGTCCACCATCACCTGCAGTAGGGCCGGCTCGTTGGGGTTAGCCCAGAGCCAGGCCGCGGCGTTATCCAAGTCGGTGGGCTCGCTCACGGTGCGGGCGCTGATGCCGTAAGCCGCCGCAATTTTAGTGAAGTCGGGCGCGCTGTAGCCCCAGAACGTGCTTTGGTAGCGGCCTTCGAAGTAGGAGTCCTGAAACTGCCGAATCATGCCCAGGCAATTATTATTGATGACCACCAGCTTGACCGGCAGCTGATGATGGGCAATGGTTTGCAGCTCCTGAATATTCATTTGAAAACCGCCGTCGCCGGCGATGACCACCACCGGCCGGCGATTCGTGGCGAAGCACAGGCCCAGCGCCGCCGGCAACGCATAACCCATGCTGCCCAGGCCACCAGAAGTAAAAAACACTTGGTCGGAGCCCAGCTCTAGGCTTTGCGCGGCCCACTGCTGATGGTTACCCACGTCGGCCACGTAGCCGGCGGCCACCCGAGCCGGGCCGCGGGAGAGGCTGTGCATGAACTCGTTGGGATTGATGCCCACCACATTGGGCTGCTCCTTGGTATCGGCCCATTGTTCGCGCAGGGCTGCCAGCTCGGCTGTCCATTCCGGCCGGTTGGCAAAGTCGGCGGGCCGGTAGTAGCGGTGCGCGAGGGCGAGGAAGTCGGCCAGGTCGGCCACCACCGGCCGGCAGCCCACTATCCGGTTATTAATTTCGCCGGGGTCGCAGTCCACATGCCAGATGGTGCGGCCCTGTTGGAAATACTTCGTGTCGGCGCCGGTCTGCCGGATGTCAAGCCGGGCGCCCAAGACCAGCACGAAGTCACTGTTGCCCAGCGCCATATTAGCCCAGCGGTTGCCGTAAGAGCCGATATAGCCCACCCGCAGCGGGTCGTCATAGCTCATGGCATCGACAGCCAGCAGGGAGGCCACCACCGGAACCTGCACCAAGTGCGCGAAGTGCCGAAACTCTTCGGCCACGAGGGCCGCGCGTACCCCGCGGCCCACCAAAATCAGGGGCTTGCGGGCGGCCGCCAGGGCCTGCGCCAGTTCGTCGAGCAGGGCCGGCGTTACATCGTGAGCCACCCGGTCGCGCTCAACCCGCTCAAAGCCGTTGGCCGGCGCCGGAATGTCGCCACGCTGCACGTTCATCGGAATATCAATTAGCACGGGGCCGGGGCGACCTTCCTGCGCTACCCGAAAAGCGTCTGCCAGCACCTGCGGCAGTTCGCTGGCATCGGCCACATCGTAGCAGGCCTTGCACACCGGCCGGGCCATACTGATAATGTCGGTTTCCTGAAAGCCCAACTGCCGAATGGGCCGCTCGCCCTTCTGCTCAAATGTATTGACTTGCCCGGTGATGAACACCCCGGGGGCACAGTCAAAATAACAGGAGGCGATACCGGTAAGCAGGTTGGTGGCGCCGGGCCCGCTGGTAGCCATGGCCACGCCGGGCACGCCAATAGCGCGGGCGTAGGCATCGGCGGCAAACGAGGCCGACTGCTCGTGGTGCATGCTCACGATGTTGATTTTCGTGAGCTGATGCAGCGAGTCCAGCATATGCGTAATCATGCCACCTGACATCTCAAATATGGTAGTCACGCCCTGGGCTTCCAGGAAGCGAGCGATGTAATCGGATGCTTTCATAGCAGGATTATAGGATTAAATTAACTGCATGAGCTAACGGTACAAGCCGCCACCTACAGACTTTGTTTGGCCCGCCAGTAGGAGATGGTTTCGGCCAGCGCCTGCCGCAGCGGGGTACGCCTGACCGGGCCAAAGACGTGCTCAAAATAGTTGGAGTTCCCTTCCAGGTGCATTACCTGGCCTTCGCGGTAGGGCAGCACCCCGAAGCGCACCTCGGCGGCCGTGCCCGTCAGCTCCTGCGCGACGCATACTATTTCGCGCAGCGGCCGGGCCTCGTTGGCCCCGATATTATACACCCCGCTGGCAGCGGGCGCCGTCAGCACCTGGCCCACGGCGCCGGCGAGGTCGCGCACATACGAGTAGTCGTAGCGCTGCTCGCCGGCTGTCATTTCCAGGGGCTTCTCGCCGGCCAGCAGGGTAGTGACGACGTGCGAAACAAACCAGTGCTGGTCTTCGCGCGGGCCAAAAACGGCGAAGATGCGCAACCACTGCCAGGTCAGGCCGCGGGTTTCGCAGTAAGTGCGCAGCAGCTGCAGGGCGGCCAGCTTGGCCCCGCCGTAGGCGGTGGTGGGGCGCAGCGGATGGTCTTCGGCCACGCGACCCTCAAAGGCGCCGTATTCGGCCTGGGAGCCCAGCGCCACCACCTGCCGCAGGGGGCCTTGCGTCAGCACATCGAGCAGGCGCAACAAGAAATCAAGGTTGAGCAGCTGGGCGGGCCAGTCGTCGCGCTGCCCGGCGCTGACGCCGCCCAGCCAGGCTGCGTGCACCAGCACCTGCGGGGGCCGCGCCAGCAGCTGCGCCGGCCAATCGGCGTCGTCACTGTTCAGCCAGTCCAGCTGGTCGTGCACGTCCGCCAGCCGCCAGCTATCAGAGCCTGCCCGGTGCAGCACGACCACCTCGTAGCCGGCCGCCAGCAGGGCCTCCGCCACGTGCGAGCCAATGAAGCCGGTGGCACCGGTGAGCAGGACCCGGTCACGGCTCATGCAGGGGTTGCTATAAAGCTGGCAATATCGGCGCGCACGAGTTCCGGCACGGGCTGGCCATCCTGCCAGGCTTTGTACCAGGCAATGGATTTCTGAATGGAGACGGCCGCATTATACTTCGGCTGCCAGCTCAACTCATTATACGCCTTGCTGATGTCGAGCTTGAGCAGGCCGGCCTCGTGCGGCTGACCGGCCAGCGTTGGCGTCTCGTAGGTGCCGGCACCCCAGGCGCGCAAAGCAGTGTCAGCCAGCGCCGACACGGGCAGGGCATCCTGAATGTGGGGCCCAAAATTCCACGCCCCGCCGTAGCGCAGCGGCTCCTGCGCCAGCCGGGCACCCAGCAGCAGGTAGCCGCCTAGGGGCTCCAGCACGTGCTGCCAGGGGCGCACGGCGTGGGGGTTGCGCACCTGCACGGGCTCGCCCCGGCCCAGGGCCCGCACAATGTCGGGCACGATGCGGTCCAGGGCCCAGTCGCCGCCGCCTATCACGTTACCAGCCCGGCCCACGGCCACGCCTTTGCGGTGCCGGTCGAAGTCGGCGGGGTTGAAGAAGGACTGAATGTAGGAGTTGATAATCAGCTCGGCACCGGCCTTGCTGGCGCTGTAGGGGTCGTACCCGCCGAGCCGGTCGGTTTCGCGGTACGGGTACACCCATTCCTGGTTTTCGTACACCTTGTCGGTAGTGATGAGCACCACCGTGCAGGGCTTGGCCAGGCGGCGGAGCGCATCGAGCACGTAGGCCGTGCCCATAATGTTGGTCTGGAAGGTCTCGACCGGGATGTGGTAGCTCAGCCGCACCAGGGGCTGGGCCGCGAGGTGAAACACAAAGTCAGGCGCGAAATCCAGCAGGGCCTGCTCCAGCGCCGGGCGGTCGTTGAGGTCGCCGATGACGGAGTCGCAGAGGTGGGCGCCCTCCAGCAGTTCGTAGAGACTAGGCGTCGTTTCCGGGGCCAGGGCGTAGCCCCGCACCTGCGCCCCGAGCTGGTGCAGCCAAGCCAGGAGCCAAGCGCCCTTGAAGCCGGTATGACCGGTCAGGAAAACCTTTTTGCCGGCATACGTCTCGCGCAGCAGCGCCTCGCTCAGGCCAGCAGGGGGGGGCGTGGCAGAATTCCTTACCATATTTTCCAGGCGGCCTCGTTGCGGGTCCAGGCAGAATCCAGCTCTATTTTGTCGCGCAGCGTGTCCATGGGTTTCCAGAAGCCGTGGTGCTTGAAGGCGTGCATCTGGCCGGCGCGGGCTAGCTCCTCCATGGGGCCCCGCTCCCAGATTACATCGGCGCCGGCCGGAATGTAGTCCAGCACGCCGGGCTCGCACACGAAAAAGCCGCCGTTAATCCAGGCGCCGTCGCCCTTGGGTTTTTCCATAAACGACTTGATGTTGTCCTGCGCGTCGAGGTCGAGGGCGCCGAAGCGGCCGCTGGGCTGCACGGCCGTCACGGTGCAGAGCTTGCCGCTGGCCTGGTGCTGGGCGACCAGTTCGCGCAGGTTGACGTCGGCCACGCCGTCACCGTAGGTGAGCAGGAATGGCTCGTTGTTCAGGTGCTGCGCCACGCGCTTGATGCGGCCGCCGGTCATGGTTTCCAGTCCGGTGTCCACCAGCGTGATGTTCCAGGGCTCGGCGTTGGAGTCGTGCACCTGCAGCTTGTTCTCCTTCAGGTTGATGGTGACGTCGGACTTGTGCAGAAAGTAGTTAGCGAAGTACTCCTTGATGACGTAGCCCTTGTAGCCCAGACAGATAACAAAATCATTGAAGCCGTGAGCGGAGTAAATTTTCATGATGTGCCACAGCATGGGCATATCACCGATTTCCACCATGGGCTTGGGCTTGAGCACCGTTTCCTCCGAGAGGCGGGTGCCGAGGCCACCGGCAAGCAAAACAACTTTCATACAGGTGAAATTAGAAACCGCTAAGGCTAGCCTCGGGGCTTCAGGAAGCGAAATATAAAACCCAAAGTTAGGCACCTGTCCCGCAACTTCAGTTGCCGCGCGCCGTCAAGCCTGCCTCCCATTGTTGGGTAGGAGGCCTTATTCGTGAGGCGGCCACCTGATGAGGCTGCCACCGTGAGCAAGCCCCAAGAAACATTAGCCAGCTTCCTGGCCCACAGCCGAAAGCTGAGCTTGCGTTAGTTGCCGGCGCCTATGCTCGGGGTTGTTACCCCGCCAGCAGGGCTTTCATCAGGGCCGAGAGCTGGGGCTCGGCGGCGGCGGCGGCGGCCAGAATTTGTTGAATATTCACCGACTTGAGGTGGCCGGGCGCGCAGAGGTCGGTGATAACCGAGACGGCCAGCACGGGCAAATCTAGGTGGCGGGCGGCGATGACCTCGGGCACCGTGCTCATGCCCACGGCGTCGGCCCCGATGAGGCGCAGATAGCGGTACTCGGCGGGCGTTTCCAGCATGGGGCCGGGCACCGAGGCGTACACGCCGCGGCGGGTTTGGGCGGCCAGGCCCAGCCGGGCGGCGGCCTGCTCGGCGCGGGCCAGCAGGGCCGGGTCGTAGGCCTGGTACATGTCGGGAAAGCGCGGACCCAGCTCGTCGAGGTTCTTGCCGATGAGCGGGTTGTGCGGTTGCAGGTTGATGTGGTCCGCTATCAGCATTAGGTCCGAGAGCTGATAGTCGGGGTGCAGGCCGCCGGCCGCGTTGCTAATGAACAGCTGCCGGATGCCCAGCAGCTTGAGCACGCGCACGGGCATCACCACCTGCTCCATGCTGTAGCCTTCGTAGTAGTGAAAGCGGCCCTGCAGCACGGCCACTTTCTGCCCGCCCAAGCGGCCCAGCAGCAGGCGGCCGGCGTGGCTCTCGACCGTGGAGACCGGGAAGTGCGGGATGTCGGCGTAGCTGATTTCGTGCTCCACCTCGACTTCTTTGGCCAACGTGCCCAGGCCCGTGCCCAGGATGATGCCCGTATCCGGCCGGAAACCATTTATCTGCTTTTGAATAAACTGAACGGCGGCGGAAATCTGCTGCATAGAAGCGGGAAAATAGATAAGACGTCGGCCCGAAAAGACTCTTGAAAAGAGAAAGCACGAGCCAGCAGGGGGTCCAAAAGACCTTACCCCCTGCTGGCTCGTGCAAACCTACCTCCGGTTAGTCCAACTTCAAAGCTGGGGCCCGCCGCCCCGGGCACGGGCGGCTACTTCAGCTCCAGCTCATAAGGCAGGCGGGCCTGCACGCCGCGCATATGCAGCAGCAGCTGGTACTGGGCGTAGGCCGGGTACAGCGGCCCCAACTCGGCCTTGATGGCGCGCAGGCGGGCTTCCTCGCTTTCCTCATCAAACATCGACTGCAGGGCGCTAAACCAATTGGTTTTGCGCGTGGGCAGGCGCTGCACGCGGTAGTCGTCGGCCTTGAGGCCGGCGCGGGCGGCCGCGATTTTCAGGGCGTCCTCGTAGGAACCCAGCACATCGACGAGGCCGTTCTGCTTGGCTTCGAGCCCGCTCCAGACCCGGCCCGAGGCCAGGCGGCGCAGGCGCTCGACGGGCATCTTGCGGCCGGCGGCGGCTTTGCTGGTGAAGTCGGCGTAGATTTTATTCACTTCGCCTTGCAATACGCGCTTTTCAAAATCCGAGAGCGGGCGCGTGATGGTGGGCAGGTCCGAGAACTTGCCGGTCGTGACGCGGTCCACGGTGATGCCGAGCTTGTCGCCGAGCAGCTTCTGCACGTTGGGCAGCACGCCGAACACGCCGATGGAGCCGGTGATAGTGTTCGGGTGGGCCACGATGGTGTCGCAGGCCATGGCGATGTAGTAGCCGCCCGAGGCCGCCACATCCGACATCGACGCGATGATGGGCTTCACCTTTTTAGTCAGCAGCACCTCGCGGTAAATGATGTCGGAGGCCAGCGAGGAGCCGCCGGGCGAATTGATACGCAAAACCACGGCCTTGACTTTTTTATCGAGCCGGGCCTTGCGGATGGCTTCGGCAAACTTGGTGGAGCCGATGTTGTCGTCGGAGCCCTTTCCGGTCACGATGTCGCCCTCGGCGTAGATGACGGCTAGGCGGTTGCCGCTGGTTTTGCCGTCTTTCTCGTCGGCGTCGCCGGCCTTCTGGTATTCGCTCAAACTTACCAAGCTGGGCTTTTCGTCTTTCTCCACCTTGAGCTTGCCGCGCAGATAATCCTGCACCTCGTCGAAGTAGCCGAGCTTGGTCACGAGCTTTAAGCGCAGGGCATCGGGCGCGTCGTGCACCAGCATGGAGTCGGAAATAACCTTGAGCCGGGCCGGCGCGATGCGGCGGGCGGCGGCCACCTCCCCTATCATATAGCCATTAATAGAATTAAGAAACGACACGGTCTGGAAGCGGGCCGAGTCGGAGAAGCTTTCGCGAAAAAACGGCTCCACGGCGCTCTTGAACGAGCCCACGCGGAAGATGTAAGGCTCGATGCCGGCCTTCTCGAACAGGCGCTTGAAGAACAGGGTCTCCGAGCTCAGACCGTTGAACTCCAGCGTGCCCTGCGGGTGCAGGTAGATTTCGTTGGCAATGGACGAGAGGTAGTAGCTTTTCTCGGAGCACACCTCGTGGTAGGCCACAATGAACTTGCCCGTTTTCTTGAAGTCCAGCAGGGCCTGGCGCA
Organism: uncultured Hymenobacter sp.; assembly: GCA_964249885.1. Lineage (GTDB taxonomy): Bacteria > Bacteroidota > Bacteroidia > Cytophagales > Hymenobacteraceae > Hymenobacter. Next base: position 11,090 of record CAXUEM010000059.1, read on the forward strand.
CTTCCGTGAGCGAAGCCATGCCGCCCTGCACGATTTCCAGGTTCAGCAGAATGCCCTTGATGTCGTCGTCGGCCTGCGCCCGGCGGATAGATTCTTTCAGATTGACCAGCCCGATAGTAGCGCCCGAGGCGCCCAGCGCGTTGAACTCGGCGTCCTGCTGCCGCTCGGTGATGGGCTTGTCGAGCTTGAGTTCCAGCACGGAGTTGGCGGCCACTTCCTTCTCGTCCTCGCCCACGCTGGAAGCCAGGCTCACGATGCCGGCCAGCAGCAGAAAGCCCAGCAGAGCAAACAACACCAGGCCGGTGAGCGTGGCCAGGACGTACTTAAAAAACTGACCCATCAGATTACGCTTTGGTTAATTTGGTTTGCAAGGTACATCGGGGCGGGGGCGAAAGTATTACACCGGTGCCGCACTAATTTTTCCGGTCTTAGTACCCGTATTTTTCCTGCCACCAGCCGCGCAGGCGCTCCCGGATTTTTTCCTCGGCCGGGTTGTGACCCGGCTCATAAAAGCGGGTGCCGGCCAGGGCCTCGGGCAGAAAATCCTGGGGCACGAAGTTGCCCTCGCCCTGGTGCGAGTACTGGTAGTCGGCGCCGTAGCTGAACTGCTTGAGCAGGCGCGTGGGCGCGTTGCGCAAACCCAGCGGCACGGGCCGCACCCCCTGCTGGCGCACCTCGGCCTGGGCCGCGCGGATGGCCGTGTAGGCGGCGTTGCTTTTGGGCGAGGTGGCCAGGTAGATAACCGTCTGGCCCAGAATCAAATCCGACTCCGGCAAACCGATAAACGTGCAGGCCTGAAAGCAGCTTGTGGCCAATAGCAACGCGTTGGGGTTGGCGTTGCCGATGTCCTCGGAGGCCAGAATGAGCAGGCGGCGGGCAATAAACTTAAGGTCTTCGCCACCTTCCAGCATCACGGCCAGGTAGTAGAGCGCGGCGTTGGGGTCGGAGCCGCGGATGCTCTTGATAAAGGCCGAAATCACGTCGTAGTGCATCTCGCCGCCCTTGTCGTAGCGCACCACGGGGCGTTGGGCCACAGTTTGCACGGCCGCGTCGGTGAGCTGCACGCGGCCGGTGGCAGGGTTGGGCGGCGTGCTTTGGACCACGATTTCGAGCAAACCCAGCAGCTTGCGGGCGTCGCCGCCGCTCAAAGCCAGCAGGGCATTATCCTCGATAATATCAACCGGAATTTTGCGCAGGATTTCGTCCTCGGTCAGGGCCTTGCCGACCAGCTCGCGCAGCGTGTCGGAGGCCAGCGGCTCGAGCACGTACACCTGGCAGCGCGAGAGCAAGGCCGGAATCACCTCGAACGAGGGATTCTCGGTGGTGGCGCCGATGAGCGTGATAAGGCCCAGTTCGACGGCTCCCAGCAGGGCATCCTGCTGGGCCTTGCTGAAGCGGTGAATCTCGTCAATAAACAGCACCGTGCCGGGCTGCTTGCGGGCGCGCTCAATCACGTCGCGCACATCCTTTACGCCCGCGTTGATGGCCGAGAGGGCCGCAAACGGCTGGTTCAGCTCCTGCGACAAGAGCAAGGCCAGGGTGGTTTTGCCCACGCCCGGCAGCCCCCACAGGATGAGGCTGCGCCGGCGGCCAGCGGCCAGGTAGCGGCGCAGCACGCCGGCCTCGCCCAAAA
>CAXUEM010000060.1:0-3032 GCA_964249885.1 uncultured Hymenobacter sp.
GCAGCGGCCGGGTCAGGGCCAGCAGGGCCGCCCCGATTCGCTCGCCCAGCCGGGGGGCGGCCCGCCCGCCGAGCAGCAGCGAGGGCCGGAAAATATGAATGGCCCGGAACGGCAGCTGCCGCACGGCGGCTTCCATCTCGCCCTTCACCCGGCTGTAGTACACCCGGCTGCCGGCATCGGCCCCGAGGCTGGAAACCACCATGAACTGGGCCGCGAAGTTGCTGGCCGTCAGCGCCGCCAGCTGCACCACAAACCGAAAATCAACCTGGTAGAAAGCTGGCTTGGAACCCGCCTGCCGCATGGTCGTGCCCAGGCAGCAATACACATCGTCGGCAATCAGCCGCAGGCGGTGCTGCTCCAGCTCGGCCAGGTCCGTGACGACCTGCACTAGCTTGGGGTGCACCTGCGGCAGGGGGCGCCGCCCCAGCACTATCACCTTCGAATACCGCTCCGAGGCCAGCAGCAGCGGCAGCAGGTGCGAGCCGATAAGGCCGGTGGCGCCGGCGAGTAAGGCGGTTTTGCGCATTACGTTATATAGAAGTTAAATCTGCACGTCTTACCGTTGTTTGATTTGGGAAGTTGTGGCGACAGGTGGCCGCCTCTACTTAAGTAAGGTTTCCTCGGGCGCCAGCTCGACCAGGCCGCGCCGGAACAGGGCGCCCAAGGCCTGCTTGAAGACTTTTTTGCTCATCCCCAGGCGACGATACACGTCGTCGGCCAGGCTTTTGTCGCCCAGGGGCAGGCGGCCGTGGGGCGCCGCTTTCAGGGCGGCCAGCAGGGTGTCGGCGGCGGCGGTGGCCTCGGCGTAGCCGGGGCGGCGCAGCGTCACGTCGAGCTTGCCGTCCTGGGGGCGCACCTGGCGCAGAAAGCCGGGCAGCGCGTCGCCGGGCCGCAGCGGCCGGAACACCTCGTTGGCGTAGAGCAGGCCACGGTGCGTGCCGTTGACGATGACATTGTAGCCCAGGTCGGTTTCATCGGCCACGAGCAGCTGCACCTCGTCGCCGGCCCGGCCCGAAAAAGGTTCCTCGCTCAGGAAGCCGGCCCACTTGGTGGTGGCTACCAGGCGGTCGGTGGTTTCGTCCAGGTACACATACACCAGCACCTGCTCGCCCACGCGCACCGGCCGGCGCTGATTCGGGAAAGGCAGCAGCAGGTCTTTTTCCAGGCCCCAGTCCAGAAACGCGCCGGGCGCGCCCTGGTCGCGCACGCGCAGGCCGGCAAAGGAGTTGACCACTGCCAGCGGGCGCTGGGTGGTCGCAATGAGGCGGTCTTCGGAGTCGCGGTACACGAACACGCGCAGCACGTCGCCCACGCGGGTGCCTGGCGCCACGTACTTGCCGGGCAAGAGCAAGTCGCCGTCGTCGGAGGTCAGGTAGAGGCCGATGCTGGTTTCGCGGGCTACTTCGAGGTCGTTATAATCGCCGAGCTGCATGAGGAGCGGGGGAGGGGCTGAAAAGACTGAAACGGCAAAGGTCGGCAGAGAAGCCGGAAGCCAGGAGAACAAGACTGGGACGGGATAAAATTGTACTTACACTCCCAAAATCGCCTGTATTTTGTTTTAAAATTGCAACGAAAAATAATTATTCCATCATGTTGGCGCTTACTGCGCAGCTTATCTTTGTTGAGCCAACCGCCCTTATCCATTCCTGCTATCTTCTTACTTGTCCACCTGTGATACAGCGTTTTTACTTTCTCGGTATTCTGCTGCTGGCTGGTAGTGCAGCCCGCGCGCAGACTGTTGTAGCGTCCGCCGCGACGCCGGAGCCCCGCAGCGCCAACACCAGCGCGGCGCCGGCTTTCAAAGCGGACTCGGTGTTTATCAATCCGCAGGTGCTGCCCAGCTTTACGGGCGGGGCGGCGGCCATGATGAGCTACCTGCAGAAAAACATGCAGTACCCGGCGCAGGCCGTGCGGCAGCGCGTGACGGGGCGGGTGTACGTCACGTTCGTGCTCAGCGCCACCGGCCGCGTGACCGATGCCCACGTGATGCGCGGTCCGGGCTCCGGCCTCAACGAGGAAGCCCTGCGGCTGGTGTGGCTGATGCCGCCCTGGCAGCCCGGCCAGCAGGAAGGGCACAACGTGCGCACCGTGTGCACTATCCCGATTGCGTTTCAACTCTAGCCTTCGCAAATCAAGCTAGCCCGGAAGCCTGGTCGGCCCCCCGCTGCCCGCAGCAGGGGGCCTTGCCGCGCTTGCGATGGCCCGCTCGCTGCGCCGGATTTTAAGGCCTGGCTCAGTCAGTCGTACACGGCGACCCCCGGCTGGCCGAAGCTGAAGTCGGAAAACTGGTAGGCGTCGCGGGAGCTTTCGAACAGGCGCAGGCCGTTAGGCGAGAGCTGCCCCCGGGGGTAGAAGCCCAGCAGAATCTGGAACGTGCGCAGGGCCGTGTACTCATTGCGAAAGCGTAGCCCCAGTCCCACGCCCGTGTAGGGCAGGCTGCTGCGGCCGAACGGCGAGCCGCCGCCGGGCCGCTGCGAAATCCAGGCCGCGTCGGCAAAGGCTACGGCAGCCAGCCGGAAGCCCAGAAAGGAGAGCGGCGTGAACATATTGGTTTCGTAGTTCAGCACGAAGCGCGAGGTGGGCAGCTCGCGCTGCCCGTAGCGAAAGCCGCGCAGGCCCCGGTCGCCGCCGATGCCGCTGAACAGCCGCTCAGCTTCCAGCCGGCGCAGGCCCAGCGTGGTGCGACTGGCCAGCGAGTGCCGGAACTGGTAGTTGCCGCGGTTGAGCAGGCGGGTGAAGTACAGGGTTTCGGCGGCCAGCAGGCCCTGCTCCCAAAGGCCGCGGCCCGGGCCGCCGGTGCGCTGAAATGCGCCCACTTCGGCGCTGCCGTAGAAGTAGCCGGCCCGCGCGCCGTAGGTGGCTGCCGCCAGCCGGGTAGCCAGGTAGCGGCGCGGAATCTGCCGGTTCAGGTCGAGGCCGGCCGTCAGGCTGAGCAGCGTGCCGGTGGGCACGTCCTCGGTGCGGCCGAAGCCGAACAGGTAGCGGTCCTTGTAGTAGCGGCGCACGGAGTAGCCCACCGTGCCCAGCAGCAG
>CAXUEM010000060.1:3042-12089 GCA_964249885.1 uncultured Hymenobacter sp.
AATAGCTCAAAATCGGCCCGGGCCGGCTTTTAGCGGCGGGGGGGGTGTTTTTAAATTCGGTCCCCACCACCCGGCCCGAGACGATGATGCGCCCCGGGTTCTCGTAGCCCAAATCGTAGGAGCGCAGGCGCAGGGCGCGGCCCAGCCAGGCATCCTGGGTGCTGTAGCGCAGGGGCTGATACAGGGTCGGCTCGTCGGGGCTGGTGGTGGGCACCCGGTAGCTTCGGTCGTAGAAGTCCAGGGCCAGGGCGCCGGCGTACTTGGTGTTGATGGAGTAGAAGTCGCGCCGCAGCGATAGGCCGGCGGCCCGGTCCTGGTAGGCGTTGCGGTAGCGGCCCTCAGCGTAGAGAAACGAGCGAAACGGCACCAGATAAGAGCCCTCGTAGCTCCAGCGCTGGGGCAGGTTGCGGCCGTACTGGTAGCGGTTACGCAGCTGGTGCCCCAGCCCCAGAAAGTTGACATCGCCGGCCGTAATGATGCCCGCCGAGGGCCCGCCTAGCTGAAAGCCCCCGCTGAGGCTGAATACGTCGGTGGTCACGACCTCAATATCGACGCTGTCGCGGGTCGTGGTCAGCTCGTTCACCAGCACCCGCGCATCCAGCATCTCGGCGGTCTGGCGCAGCAGGCGCTCCGACTCGGCCAGGTCTTGGGGGTCGAGGGGCTGGCCGACGCGGAAGGTGAGTACCTGCCGCACCCGCGAGGGGGCCGTGCGCACGTGCACGCCGTTGCCGGCCCGCTCCCAGAACGAGCCGGGCCGGCGGGCCGAGTCGCGCACGGAGTAGCCAAACGCATCCAGCGTCCGGATGCTGATGCGGCGCACGGTCTTGAAGTTGTGCCGGTCGAACTGCCTGTCCAGCAGCACGGCGTCGAGGCCGGCCTGCTCTTCCTGGCGCTGGGTGAAGTTGAGCAGGGCCGCGGCGGCCTTGCCGGCAATGGTTTTGCGCTTGGTGTACTTTTTCAGGCCCGTGAGGATGCGCTGCTCGTCAAAGCGGCGGCGCAGCGAGTCCGGCCGCACGCCCTCCAAATTCAGACGCGTACGCAGCGAGTCCGGCGGCACGGCCGCGCGCGGGTCGAACCCCTGCTGGCCGGCGGCCAGGTGCGCGCCGGAAAGCAGCAGCCAAACAAGGAGGAGAAAAAGGCGCATGGACGAGCCGGGTTCGGGCTGGTACGAAGATAAGTGGTTGGGAGCGGGGCGGTTTTAGGTATTGTCATCCTGGGCGCAGCGAAGGACCTTATGCCAGTTGAACGAGTCGTCTTGACGATTATCGTTTTGCTGTGTAAAGGTTCTTCGCTGCGCTCAGGATGATAGCCGGTTCAGACATGGTTTAAACTTGTCGCAGCCGAACCATTTCTAAGAAAATTAGCTTAGAACATAGCGCCATTACGGTAACAATTTTCTACTTTTAGGCCCGATAAGCCCCCGCCCAGGATGAACGAGCGTATTCAGGAGAAACTAAGCATTTTAGCTGATGCCGCCAAGTACGACGTATCGTGCAGCAGCAGCGGCGGCAAGCGCAAAAACGAGAACAAGGGCCTGGGCAACGCCGAGGGTATGGGCATCTGCCACTCCTACACCGAGGACGGCCGCTGCGTGAGCCTGCTTAAGATTCTGCTCACCAACCACTGCATTTTCGACTGCGCCTACTGCGTCTCGCGCCGCTCGAACGACGTCAAGCGCGCCGCCTTCACGGTGGATGAGGTGGTGGATTTGACCATCAACTTTTACCGCCGCAACTACATTGAGGGCCTGTTTCTGAGTTCCGGCATTTTCTCCTCGCCGGATTATACCATGGAGCGGCTCGTGCGCATCATCAAGAAGCTGCGCACCGAGCACAAGTTCAACGGCTACATTCACGTCAAGACCATCCCCGGTGCCTCGCCTGAGCTGATTCACGAGGCCGGCCTGTACGCCGACCGCCTGAGCGTTAACATCGAGCTGCCCTCGGAGCTGGCCCTGACCACGCTGGCGCCCGAGAAAAACTACCAGGAAATCCTGACCCCGATGGGGCAGATTCGGGACAACATCATTCAGAATAAGGATGAGAAGGCCTTGTTCAAGAAAGTGCCCGCCTTCGCTACCGCGGGGCAGAGCACCCAACTCATCGTGGGTGCTTCGGCCGAGACGGACCACGACATCATCAAGCTCACCGACTCGCTCTACAAAGGCTACGGCCTCAAGCGCGTGTACTATTCGGGCTACATTCCGGTGACGGATGATGCGCGTTTGCCCCAGCTCACCCAGCCGCCCGTCATCCGGGAGCACCGCCTCTACCAGACCGACTGGCTTATGCGCTTCTACGGCTTCGACGCCGACGAAATCCTGGACCCCGCGCATCCGCACCTCGACCTGGAAATCGACCCCAAGCTGGCCTGGGCGCTGCGCAACCGCCACATCTTCCCGGTCGATGTGAACACGGCCGACTACGAGATGATACTGCGCATTCCCGGCGTGGGCGCCCGCTCGGCCAAGCGCATCGTGGCCGCCCGCCGCTTCGCCGCGCTCAATATGGAGCACCTGCACAAGTTCGGCGTGGTGCTCAAGCGGGCCAAGTATTTCCTCACCTGCCGCGGGCAGAACGACGGCGCCGTGCAGCGCGACTTCGACGAGCAGACCGTGCGCCGCCAGATTCTGTTCGGCTCCGGTTCGGTGCGCTCGGCCCTGGTCACCCAGCAGCTCGACTTGTTTGCCCAGGCCAGTTAATTCTCTTTCCATTTATCAACCTTTTCCATGAACGTCTCCTATCGCGCTGCTGTCGCGTCAGCCGCTTCTGCCGAAACCGAACTTACCCTGGCCGCCGAGCCCAAGCCCCGGCTGCTGCATCAGGCGGGCAAGGTGGCCCGGCTCTCGTGCTGCTGCCGGCTCAGCGAGCTACTGCCGCTGGTGCGCCAGCTGCACGATGAAGCCCGGGCGCTAAACCCCGAGGCGGCGCCGGCGCAGGCCGCGTAGCTTTTTCCACCCCCTGCTGGCAGCCACTGGGCAGAGCCAGCAGGGGGTATTGCTTTACGCCGGCCGGGAATTGGCCTTGAAAAGCACCTCGGATGCTGCAACCCGCTTGCGCCGGCTGCGGTAAGCCCAGAGTATGCCCTACGACCTGGAACACCATGACGTGCCCACCAATGGCATCCGGTTGCACGTGGTGCAGTGCGGACCCCCTGCTGGCCCGCTCGTCATTCTGCTGCACGGTTTTCCGGAGTTCTGGTGGGCCTGGCGCCGGCAGATTCAGGTGCTGGCCGAGGCCGGCTACCGCGTCTGGGCGCCCGACCAGCGCGGCTACAACCTCAGCGACAAGCCCCGCCCGGTACGGGCCTACGTCCTGCGCGAGTTGGCGGCCGATGTCCTCGGCCTGCTGGGCGCCGCCGGCCGCGAAACGGCCGCGCTCGTCGGGCATGACTGGGGCGCGGCTGTGGCCTGGCACTTGGCCGCCGAGCACCCCGACCGCTTCGGCCGCACCGCCGTGCTGAATGTGCCGCACCCGCTGGTGTTTGGGCGGGCGCTGCGCCGGAGCCGCCGGCAGCTGCGCAAAAGCTGGTACGTGTTCTTCTTTCAGCTGCCTTTGCTGCCCGAGGCGTTTATTCGGTTGCGCCAGTACTGGCTGGGCCGTCAAAGCTTGCGCCGCAGCAGCCGGCGCGGCACGTTCTCCGAAGCTGATTTGGCCGCGTACGTAGCGGCTTGGCGCCAGCCGGGAGCTTTGCGTGGCATGCTAAACTGGTACCGGGCGGCTGCCCGGCCGCCGCAGCGGCTGGCTGGCACGGGCCGCGTGCCGGGCCCGTTGCACATCATCTGGGGTGAAAAGGACGCATTTCTGGAAGCCGACCTGGCCCGGCAGAGCCTGGCGTATTGCGACCAGGGCCAGCTGACTTACCTGAAAGCCAGCCACTGGGTGCAGCACGAAGAAGCCGCCGAGGTGAACCGCCTGCTGCTGGCCTTTCTGGCTGACCAAAAAGAGCCGACGTTTTCGTCTTAGCAGCTGCCCGGCAACGGCGCGGACCAGTGCCGCCACCCAACCGCTGCGGGCGGCTGAGGCCGAAAGTGTGCGAGCGAAAACAAGCCGGGCGCAGTCAGCTGATGCTGTTTTGCAGCCCGAGGCGCTATTATATTGCAGTATGCCGCAAATTTTTCTCAGCAGAGACTGGGCGAGCTTCATACGCTTAGCGCACACCTGGCCCGGCCGCCGGCCTGGGCCTGACGCTCTGCTGCTGGCCTTGTCCGGTAGCTACGGGAGCCGCCCTGCTGCGCCGGCGGTTACGGTCTGGGCACACGCAGTACGCTGCGGCCCGGACCGGCGCGAGGCTCGGAACCTGGTTTGCCGGGAATTTATTTGCCGGTTTTTTTGCTCAGCCCGCAATCGATTTCATTCTCTGAAGCCTTTTTAATTTCTAAATCTTTCAGCTTTTACTAACCTGCCCCATTCGTATGCTGCAAACACTTTACCGCTCCACCTATTCCGGCTTGGGCCGCCTGGCCCTGCTGCTGGCTCTCTCCGGTGGCGCCGCGTCGTCAGCCTCGGCGCAGACCCTGGTTTGGGAAGACAACTTCGACGGCACCGCCATCGACCCCGGCAACTGGACGTTTGACTTTGGCGACGGCTGCGACCGTGGCATCTGCGGCTGGGGCAATGCGGAGCTGGAATACTACACCAGCCGCCCCGAAAACGCCCGCATCGAGAACGGCAACCTGCGCATAGAGGCCCGGCGCGAGAATTTCCAGGGTAAATCTTTCACCTCGGCCCGCCTCAAGTCGTTTGGCCGGGTGCAGTTCAAGTACGGCACGCTGGAAGCCCGTATCAAGGTGCCCAACCTCGAAAACGGCCTCTGGCCCGCCTTCTGGATGCTGGGCACGACCGGCGTCTGGCCTTCGAGTGGCGAAATCGACATCATGGAGATGGGCATGAGCGCCGCTTATCCCAGCAACGCCAACAAGTGGATGGGCGGCGCCACGCACTGGGAAAATAACAACTCCCACGCCGAGTACAGCCAGACCTACAAGAGTGCCACCTCGCTCACCGATGACTACCACGTGTACCGCATGGACTGGGATGCCAGCTTCATTCGGATGTACATCGACAACACGTTGTACTACGCCATCAATATTGCCGGGGCCGCCGGGGCCGACCTGGAGGAGTTTCACAAGCCTCAGTACGTGCTGCTGAACCTGGCCGTGGGCGGCAACTACACCGGCAAGCAAACCGTGGGCAGCATCACGGCGCCGCTGCCCGCCGCCATGCTCGTCGATTACGTGCGGCTGTACCAGAAGCCCGGCCAGGAGCTGTACCTGGGCAAGAGTAACGCCCTGTCGGGCGACTTCGGCGTGTACACGGAGCGCGCTTCGGCCGCTACCAATAAGGTGGTGCTGGGCCAGGATGCCAACCTCCATTACTGGAACAACCTTACCAACATCACGACGCCCGCGCCGGCCCCATTTGAGGGCCAGGAGGTGCTGGCCGTGCGCGCCAACGGTGGCAACTGGTTTGGTATGGGCGTGGAAAGCACCACCAAAAACCTGCTCCGCTACGCCGAGGGCGGGGCCCTGAAATTCCACTTCAAAACCACCTACGCCGGGCAGTTCAAGGTGGGCGTGAAGAGCGGGCACGGCGAGAGCTGGATTAATTTCCCGGCCGGCGGCGCGGCGCAGTACGGCCTGGCCCGCGACGGGCAGTGGCACGAGGTCACGATTCCGCTCAGCGCTTTCAATCAGCCCGCCCAGGGCCGCAACCTGGATTTGGGCTCGATGACCGGCCTGTTTATGTTTGCCGGCGACGCGGCCGCGGGCAATGCCGAGTTCTACTTCGACAATATCTACTACACCGGCAGCGTCGTGACGGGCAGCAAGGCGCCGGCGCTGGCCGCCGACCTCCGCCTCGCGCCCAACCCCAGCCAGGGCCGCACGACGCTGAGCTTCACCGCGGTGCGGAGCGCCTCGTATGAGGTTGCGCTCTACGACCTGAAGGGCGCCCTGCTGCGGCGCCTGGGCACGGGCCGGGCCACCGCCAACCAAGCCGTGACGCTGCCGGTCAGCACCGCCGGCCTGGCGCCGGGCATCTACCTGGTGAAGCTGACGACCGACAAAACGGTTGTGGCTAAGCGCCTGGTAGTGAGTCGGTAAAATTGATATTCGGCAGCTGTTTTTCGCGAAGCCCCGGCCACTTTTGGCCGGGGCTTTTTGTTGGGAATGAGCAGGCCAGCAGGGGGTAGCCGGGTTGGACTTTGGAGCATTGGGCCGGCCAGCAGGGGGCAGGCAGCTCCTCGTCAAACCCGCCAAACTTAACCCTTGCTTCTTCGGTCCGTTCTGACAACTATGGCTAACCTTATTCCCCGCCGCCGGTCAGTGGCCGTCAGCGGCAGTGCGGCGGGTTCCCCGCGCCCGGCCGCGCCCGTTCTCACGGCCGCCCCGCTCGACTACACCTACGACGGCTCCTGGGAGGGTTTGCTGACGGTGCTCTTTGCTGTTTATGAGCGCAAGGCGGCGCCGAATTCCATTCAGCCCGCGGGCCAGGCCCAGGGCGGGCTGTTTGCCCGGCCGGTGTTCATCGAAACGCACGAGCCCACCGCCGCCCGCGTGTGGGAGGGCCTGCTCCGGCACATGGACAAGGAGGCGCGCACGCGCTTGTTCCACGTGTTTCTGAGCGAGGCCGCGGACCGGGAGCTGCTCATCTTCCGCTACGCCGACCTGGCCATGCGCGCCGGCCAGGATATCAGCGAGAACTACGCCGACGAGAGCGTGCGCCGGGTGCAGCGCCTGGCCCAGCAGATGTTTCGCGAGAAGCACCGCATGGAGGCTTTCGTGCGCTTCGAGAAAACGAGTGAGGACTTGTTTCACGCTACCATCGACCCGGATTTCGACGTGCTGCCCCTCATTGCCGAGCACTTCACCAAGCGCTACGCCGACCAGCGCTGGCTGATTTTTGATAAGCGCCGCCGCTACGGTTTGTACTATGACCTGACCCGCACCGACGTGGTGCAGTTCGAGGCGCAGGCTCCCGAGCAGAAAAGCAGCGCCGTTTCGGCTACCGTGCTCGATGAGCGGGAGCCCTTGTTCAAACTGCTCTGGCAGTCGTATTTCGACCACGTCAACATCCCGGAGCGCAAAAACCTGAAGCTGCACCGCCGCCACATGCCCCTGCGCTACTGGAAATACCTGAGCGAGAAGCAGCCCCGCGAAATGCGCTTCGAGCCCATTAAAAACAAGGCCCTGATTGAGGGCAAGGAAATCAGCGCGGGGCTGAAGAAAATTTAACTTGTTTATAAATAAGTGTTTATGCTGGTGAAAGCCGAAGCGGTGCGGGCGCAGTCCCAGAAAGTGGTGGAGCAGCTCGCGCGCTGGAGCTACGTGGCCAAGGCTATTTTCTTTGGCGGGGTGGCCCTGCTGGCGGCGCGGCTGGTGTGGGCCGACGGCGCCGGGCCCGACCCCAGCCGCAAGCAGGTGCTCGAAACGCTGCTGGCCCAGCCGGCCGGCCAGCTGTTGGTGGGGCTGATGGTGCTGGCCCTGCTGGGCCACACCATCTGGCGCTTGTTCGAGACATTTCTGGACCCTTACGACAAAGGCCGCAGCCCGGGCGGCCTGCTGCACCGCTTCAGCTATTTGCTCAGCGGCGTCTCCTACGGCAGCATTGCCCTGACCGGGGCGCAGCTGCTGGCCGGCGCCGGCACCGGCGAGGCCAACCGCAGGCAGCTCTGGGTGGCCAGCCTGCTGGAGCACCGCGCCGGGCCCGGGCTGGTGGGCCTGGCCGGGCTCATTCTGCTGAGCTGGGCGGGCGTGCAAGCCAAAAAAGCCCTGACCAAAAACCTGTACGACAGCCTGGAAACCGACCACCTGAGCGGCTTCTGGCGCGGGGCCATCCGTTTGAGCGGTGGCATCGGGTTTCTGGCGCAGGCGGCGGTGCTGGCCGGCTCGGGTTTCTACCTGCTGCGGGCGGCCTGGAGCCGGGACGCGGGCTGGGTAAAAACCATTGCCGAGCTGTTCGAGCTGCTTGAAAGCCTGCCGCACGGTGCCGTCTGGGCCCTGCTGCTGGCGGGCGGGCTGGCGTTTTTCAGCGGGTTCATGCTGGTCATGGCCCGCTACTTTCCGCTCAAGCTCGCCAAGGAGTAAGGTGGCCGCGTCAGGCTGTTGGTCTATTCTATTTTGCTACTATGAGCCGAGGTTTTGTCAAAGAAGACGACGCGCAGACCCCGCCGCTGATTCCGCCCCGCGCGGCCCTGCCCCCGGGCACGCCCAACTACGTGACCTCCAGTGGCCTGGCTCAACTGCGCCAGGAGCTCAGCCAGCTGGAAGCCGAGCGCGCGGCCGCCGAGGCCCGCCGCGACAATGACACCGACCGCACCCACCAGCTCTCGCTCTATAATGGTCGGCTGGCCCTGCTGCAGCAGCGCCTGGGCAGCGCGCGGCTGGTTGAGTTGCCCAGCCCGCCGCCCGCCGATGTGCGCTTCGGGGCCACTGTACGCCTGCGCACCGTGCGCGGCGGCCAGCCAGGGATGGAGCGGCAATTCACCATCGTGGGCGTTGATGAGGCCGACATCGCGGCGGGCAAGGTGGCGTTTGTCTCGCCCATCGCGCGGGCTTTGCAGGGTGCCCGCCTGGGCCAGCAGGTGGTGCTGACGCTGGGCCCGAAAGAGGAAGTAGTGGAGGTGGTCGGGCTGCGCTACGAGGCGTAGCGGAAACCGGGATTGGCGCTACCGCCCGGTCAGAGTTCCTGCACCAGCACGCGCACGTCCACGTTGCGGCCGTGGTCGTCGGCGCAGCTGATTTTGAGCTGGCCAGCCGGGGGGCGGAAAAACACCCGCTCGGTGCTGGCGGCGGCGCGCAGAAACTGGTCGTTCACGTACCAGTACACCTGCCGCACCCGGCTGTCGGCGGCGCAGCTGAGCAGGAGCTGCTGCTTTTCGCCGCGGTTTAGCACATACTCGGTGCCGGCCTGGGGCGAGGTGATGCGGAGTGGGGCAGCCGAGGGGCTGGCCGCGTCGGCGCGCACGAGCAGGCAAGTAGAATTGTGGGGCGGCAGGCGGCGCACGGGCCGCCCCTCGGCTTCGCGGAAGGCCAGCACCTCGGGCGC
>CAXUEM010000060.1:12099-12467 GCA_964249885.1 uncultured Hymenobacter sp.
ATGCTCACAGCGGCGGGCGCTGCTCACCCCGGGCAGGTAATAGTCGATGAGCTGGTCGGGACAAAATTCGCCCGGCACCAGCCCGGTTTCGGCGCACACCAGCCGAAAATCCAGGCTGGCCGGCGGCCGGAACCAGTTGTTGGGCGAGTTATAGGCCAGGGCGTTGAACAGCTCGAAGAGCAGGGGCGAGGCCACATCGGCGCCGGTTAGGGCCGGGCTGCCCTGGCCCGAGAAGTTGCCCAGCCACACGCCAATGGTGTAGTCGCGGTTGTAGCCTAGGCTCCAGGCGTCGCGGCGGCCGTAGGAGGTGCCGGTTTTCCAGGCAATTTTAGGTAAATGGCGGCTGCCGGCGTAGGCGACGGGCAGGT
>CAXUEM010000060.1:12477-12693 GCA_964249885.1 uncultured Hymenobacter sp.
ATATTTGTGGGGCGGCTGGCGGCGCAGGGGCCGCCCCTGGGGTTCGCGTAAGGCCAGCACCTGGGGCGCGGGGTTGGAAAACAGCTCCTGGGGGTAGCCCGCCGGGGGTAGGCAGGCCCGGCAGTAGGCCACGCGCCCATCGGCCGACACCAGCACCGGCTGCTGATGCTCACAGCGGCGGGCGCTGCTCACCCCGGGCAGGTAATAGTCGATGAG
>CAXUEM010000061.1:0-570 GCA_964249885.1 uncultured Hymenobacter sp.
GGCCTGCCAGTTGTCGGCGCCGCCGCAGTAGTTGTCGGGGTCGCGCATTTCCAGGCTGTAGCCGCCGTCTTTCTTACGCGGGTCGCGGTACCAGGCATCGGTGTAGCTGACCTCAAACAAGGTCTGGCCGCCCACGCCGCGCAGCAGCAGCTGGTCGGCGCTGTTGCTCAGGCTGGGGAAGTTACTGAGCCCGTACACCTTCACTCCCAGGCCCGCAAACTGCGCCGCCCGCGTGCTGCCGCACACCACCGCGTACTGCCGGGGCAGCAGCCGGGCTGTGTCGGGAAACACCGCGGCCGTGCTGCTGCCGGGCCTGAGCAGCCGCAGTCCGCGCAAGCTCAGCACGCGGGTAGGGCTGCGGTTGTAAAGCTCGACGTACTCTGAGGGCGGCAAACCTACCTGGGGCGTCTCGTCAGCCAGGATTTCGGTGATAATCAGCTCGCCCACCGCCGGCGCCGCGGGCGGCCCGCTGAAGGCTATGGTCAGCGGGCCGGCGGCCACGTTGCCGAACAGGTCGGCCACCTGCCGCACTTCCAGCATGTTCTGCGCCGCAAAGTCAGCCCCGAACGT
>CAXUEM010000061.1:580-6457 GCA_964249885.1 uncultured Hymenobacter sp.
CACCACGGCCGGGTTGCGGGCCGAAACCTGCGCCGCTACGGGCACTGCGCCGCTGCCACCAGTGCCGGCCAGCAGGGAGTAGGCGACGGTTTGGCCGGCGCTGGCCGGCTCCAGGGCCTCGCTGAAAACCAAATCGACCTCGCGGCTGCTCACCGGCGCGGCCCGCAGCAACTGGGGCGCGCTGGCATCGGTTACGGCGAAATCGTCGAAGTAAAAATTGCGGCTGTTGGCCGCAGAATAAGTGAGCAGCACGCCCACCGCCTGGCTGCGCTGGTAGGTGGCATCGACGGCCAGTGCGGCCTCGGCCACGAAGCTGCGGCCCCCGCTCAGGTCGCGCTCCAGGGTCCAGCGGCTGTCGGGGGGGGGGGGCCCCCGCCCCCCCCCCACGGTGTTGGTTGGGGGGCGGGGAGTTTTGGTTTGGGGGTTGATGACGACCACCGGGCTGCGGGTCGAGTCGCGGCGCAGCAGGCTGATGTCGTCGTCGGTGCCGCCCAGGCGCACGAAGTAGCCGCTGGTGCCGGGACCCTTCAAGTCAGCCTGTGAGGCCAGCAGGTACACGTCGGCGTAGTTACCCGAGGACGTAGCCAGGCGCAGGTTGGCCCAGAACTCCCAGGTGGTGCCCGTGCTGGCCCGGCAGGGCGTGCTCAGCTGCAGCTGGGTGCCCGTGACGGCCGGCCCGGCGCTTTGCAGCTGCCGGGCGGCATTCACCTCGAAGCTGGCCGCGTCGCCGCTCCAGGCGGGGCTGCGCAGGAAGTCGCCATCCGCGAAATCGTCGCGCAGCTGGGCCTGCGCGCCCGGCAGCAGCCCGGCCAGCAGGCCGGCCAGCAGCAGAAGAAAACGAGCCATGCAGTCGGCGAATTTAGAAACGCGGAAATATAGGGCGAAAGCTTGATGCCGGGACCGGCGGCGTAGGGCCTTCGTTTTCCCCGTCGGGCAATCATGGCCTTGATTAGTGGTAGTGTACCCCCTGCTGGCTGCGCAACAATAGTGGCCGCCGGCCAAAAAAGCGCTGGCAGCACCGCGTTTCGTGCCGCACCTTTGCGGGCTCAACTCTTTATATTTATGAAACTCGCCATTGTGGGTGCCACCGGCCTGGTGGGCACCGAGCTGCTGACAGTGCTGGCCGAGCGCCAGTTTCCGCTGACTGAATTGCTGCCCGTCGCCTCCGAAAAATCGGTGGGACAGCTGATTGACTTTCAGGGTCAAAAATACCCCATCCTGAGCCTGGACGCCGCCATTGCGGCCCGGCCCGACATTGCCATCTTCTCGGCCGGCGGCTCGGTCAGCAAAGAGCACGCCCCGCGCTTCGCCGCCGTGGGCACCACCGTGATTGACAATTCCTCGGCCTGGCGCCTGGACCCCGGCAAAAAGCTGGTGGTGCCCGAAATCAACGCCCGCGAGCTGACCGCGGCCGACAAAATCATTGCCAACCCGAACTGCTCGACCATTCAGATGGTGCTGGCCCTGAGCGAGCTGCACAAGGCGTATCAGATTCGCCGCATCGTGGTGAGCACCTACCAGAGCGTGACCGGCACCGGCAAAAAAGCCGTGGCCCAGCTGCGGGAAGAGCGCGCCGGCCAGCCAGCCAGCAACCCTGCCTACCCGCACCCCATCGACCTGAACGTGCTGCCCCACATCGACGTGTTCGAGGACAACCTCTACACCAAGGAGGAAATGAAGATGGTGAACGAGACGCGCAAAATCCTCGGCGACGATTCCATCCGCGTAACGGCTACCTGCGTGCGCATCCCGGCGCTGGGCGGCCACTCCGAGGCCGTGAACGTGGAGTTTGCCCGGGAGTACGACCTGGCCGAGGTGCGCACCCTGCTGGCGGCCACGCCCGGCGTGGAGCTGGTGGATAACCCGGCCCGCAACGAGTACCCCACGCCCTTGCTCAGCCACGGCCGCGACGCCGTGCTGGTGGGCCGCCTGCGCCGCGACGAAAGCCAGCCCAACACGCTGAATATGTGGATAGTGGCCGACAACCTGCGCAAGGGCGCCGCCACTAATGCCGTGCAAATTGCCGAGTATCTGGTGGCAAAAGGAAACTTTGCGCAGTAAGTAGTGCGGTCAAAAACCTCCCCTCCTTTTTTAAGGAGGGGAGGTTGGTCGTTCTTTACCCAAAAAATACCTCCTGTGCCAACCCTGCCTGCTGCCTTCTTCCAGCGCCCCGACGTGCTTGAAATTGCCCGCGAGCTGCTGGGCAAGCACTTGTATACGCGGGTAGATGGCCAGCTCACGGGCGGGCGCGTCATCGAAACCGAGGCCTACCGCGACACTGGTGACCACTCCATGACCCTGCACCTGCAGCGCAAGCGGCGGCAGGCGCAGGCGCTCTATCAGCCCGGCGGCACGGCCTACCTCTACACCGTGTACCGGGTGCACACCTTGTTCAATATCAACTGCCACGACGCCGGGCACGCCGACACCGTGCTGGTGCGGGCCATTGCGCCCACCACCGGGCTGGACGTGATGCGCGCCCGCCGGCAGTTTGAGGGCCCGGAAGCCAAGCTGGCATCCGGCCCGGGCCTGCTGACGCGGGCGCTAGGCCTGACGCCGGCCCTGAGCGGTGAGCCCGTCACCGGGCCGCTCATCTGGCTCGAAGACCACGCCGAACCGGTGCCGGAGTCGGCGGTGCTCACCGGCCCGCGCATCGGGCTGGACTACGCCGGCGCCGAGGCGGCCGCGCTGCCGTGGCGGTTTCG
The DNA here is from genome assembly GCA_964249885.1 of uncultured Hymenobacter sp. Classification (GTDB taxonomy): domain Bacteria; phylum Bacteroidota; class Bacteroidia; order Cytophagales; family Hymenobacteraceae; genus Hymenobacter. The sequence continues at coordinate 3,286 of CAXUEM010000061.1, forward strand.
GCTCCGGGCCTGAGGCGCGGCCGGCGCGGTTTAGGCCCGGCCAGCAGGGGCGGGCAGTGCCCGCAAAGCCGATACCCCCGGCTGGCTGCGGCTGATTAATATCAGCTCGCGCAGTTGCAGTCCCGGAAACATCTATCCGGCAACGGGTTTCGTAGGAAAGGCAGCTTCCTGTCTTTTACCACGTTTCGCGCCGCCCGTATGAAACCATTCTTTACTGCCGCCCTGCTGGCCGGCTCGCTGCTGAGTGCGGCGCGCCCGGCGGCCGCCCAGGACCAGCCCGCCCTCAGCACCTTTGCCGTGGGCACCGGCGCCGGGGCCAGCACCGTCACCGTATCGGCCCTGAGTTCCGGCCTGAGCCACGTCTGGGAGCTGGTCTGGGGCCCCGACAACTTTATCTGGATGACCGAGCGCGGCGGCCGCATCAGCCGCGTGAACCCGACCACCGGGCAGGTGCTGCCCCTGCTGGCGGTGCCCGATGTGACGCCCACCGGCGAAAGCGGCCTGCTGGGCATGGTGCTGCACCCGCAGTTCGCGGCCAACCCCTTCGTGTACATCGTGTACAACTACACCGCGGGCGGTGCGCTCAAGGAAAAACTGGTGCGCTATACCTATACCGCCGGTGCGGTGGGCACGGCCGGCAGCCTGGGCAGCCCGCTGACCCTGCTGGCTGATATTCCGGCCGTCTCGACCCACAGCGGCTCGCGCCTGCTCATGCTGCCCGACCTGACCCTGCTCATGACCACCGGCGACGCCCAGCAGACTTCGCTCTCGCAAACGCCCGGCTCGCTCAACGGCAAGATTCTGCGCCTCAACCTCGACGGCAGCGTGCCGGCCAGCAACCCCACGGCCGGCAGCTATGTGTACACGCTGGGCCACCGCAACCCCCAGGGCCTGGTGCAGCTGCCTAACGGCCGCCTGTATGCCTCCGAGCACGGCCCCAACAACGACGACGAAATAAACCGCATCGAAGCCGGCCGCAACTACGGCTGGCCCAACGTGGAAGGCCTCTGCAACACGGCCGCCGAGCAAGCCTTTTGCACCGCCAACAACGTGCGCGAGCCCCTCACCACCTGGACGCCCACCGTCGCGCCGGCCGCCCTGGCCTACTACGACCACCCCGCCATCCCCGGCTGGCGCGGCAGCCTGCTCTTGGCCACGCTCAAAAACCAGCGCCTCGTGCAGCTGACCCTGAACCCGGCCGGCGACGCCATCGGCGCCCGCACCGAGTTTCTGGACGGCGCCTACGGCCGGCTGCGCGCCCTGTGCGTTTCGCCCCAGGGCCGCGTGTACGTGGGCACCAGCGGCGGCTCCAACGACCGGATTCTAACGCTCGAAAACCGCGCCTACGTAGCCACGGCCACGGGTGGGGGTGTAGCGCGGGCTGGCTTCACCTTGCAGCCCAACCCGGCCCGGCAGCGCGTGCAAGTCAACCTGCCCGCCGGTGGCGCCCCCCCGAACCCCCGGGGCCGCCCCCCCCCCCCCGGCCCCCCCCCCCCCCCCCCGCCGGGTGCGCACGCTGTCAGCCCCCGGCGCCGTAGCCACTCTGGACCTGACTGGCCTGGCGCCGGGCGTGTATGTGGTGCAGGCCGCCACCGCTGGCGGCGTCAGCTCGCAGCGATTGGTGATTAGTGAGTAGGAGATACAGAGGAAAAAAGAAGAACGTCATGCTGAGCGCAGCGAAGCATCTCTACCACGTAGGCAACCCATTTTAGTAGGGTTTACTGCTGCGGTAGAGATGCTTCACTGCGTTCAGCATGACGTTCCTTTTGCTCACTGCTCACTGCTCACTGCTCACTGCGGCCCAGGCGGTGGCGCTCGTTGCGCACGGCGTTGCGCAGGTTCCACTCCACTTCGTGCTCGAAGGGGTGCATGCGCACGGGGCAGTCGGGCATGAGGCACAAGGAGCAGGCGGCGAAGGTGCAGGGGTCGGCGTGCACGAACATCTCGACCTCCACTGCAAACCGCTCCCGAATTAGCTCCTCAATATCAAATAGCTGGGAGTGCACTTCTTCCAGGGTGAAGTAGTACGGCATCTGCATGTGGCAGTCGATGTGCAGGTTGGCGCCGTAGCGCTGCACGCGCAGGTTGTGCACGTCTATCCAGGGCGGGCGGCGCTGGCGCTGCAGCTCGGCAATTACCTCGCTCACCGTGGCCGTGTCCGACTCGTCCATGAGGCCGGAAATAGAGCGGCGCAGCATGCGGTAGCCATTCACCAGGATAAAGCCGCCCAGCAGCAGAGCCGCGCCGGCATCGAAGCGCAGCATGCCCGTCAGGCTGACCAGCCCCAGCGCCGCCACCGACACAAGCGAGCTGACGGCATCGATGTACAGGTGCTGCCCGTCGCCGACCAAGGCCACCGAGTTCAGTTTCTTGCCTTCGCGCACCAGCAGCAAACCCACGCCGAAGTTCACCACCGCCGTCAGGCCCAATAGGGCCGCCCCCCAGTCCAAGCGCCCCACCGGGTGCGGGTGCAGCAGGCCCAGCGAGGCGCTGTAGAAGATATAAACCCCGGCAATGAAAATCAGCGCGCCCTCAAACCCGATAGACAGGTACTCAATTTTGCCGTGGCCGTAGGGGTGGTTTTCATCCTTGGGCAGGCCGGCTAGGTAGAGGCTGTAGAGCGCAAACCCACTGGTAAACACGTTAATAATGCTTTCCAGCGCGTCGGTGAGCACCGCCTGCGAGCGGGTGAGGTAGTAGGCGTAAAACTTAATGAGCACCAGGCCCACGCTCACCACGAGGGAAAGCAGGCCGAGGCGGCGCTTGCGGCGGGAAGTGGGCATGAGCGGAAAGGAGCAGGCCGGCAAAGGTCGGCAGAAGCAGCCCGATGTAGCGCGCCGCTTTCGCAGCGCAGCTGAAAACCTTTTTTATCCTAAATGAGTATTTAAGCCGGTCTAATTAAATTTTTAGGCTCGTCTAAAAATAGCTTATATTTACGCTGTGCTACCTGATAAAACCGTTACCTCCAGCGACTTTCCGGCCCCTGTTTCTGCTTCCCCGCCCGCTGCCGAGCCCGGCTGGCGGCACGCCCGCGAGGCGCCCGCCCGGGGCGCGGGGGGCGCGGCGGCGGGAGGGGGGAGCGCGACGACCTCGACGAGCCCGGCGACCCGGCCGAGCCGACCGGCTCGAACGGATCGGGCCCCCGCCCGTCCGGCCGCACCGGTCAGACGGG
>CAXUEM010000061.1:6467-12690 GCA_964249885.1 uncultured Hymenobacter sp.
GTGTTTGCTTCCATCAAGGTGCCGCCGGCTTCGGCCTCGTTCTGGCGCAAGCTGATGGCCTTCTGGGGGCCGGGCCTGCTGGTGGCCGTGGGCTACATGGACCCCGGCAACTGGGCCACCGACCTGGCCGGCGGCGCCTCCTTTGGCTACACCCTGCTGAGCGTGGTTTTGATTTCTAATCTGTTTGCCATGCTGCTGCAGCACCTGGCGGCCAAGTTGGGCATCGTGACGGGCCGCGACCTGGCCCAGGCCTGCCGCGACCACTACTCCCGGCCGGTGGCCATGGCCCTGTGGGTGCTCTGCGAAATTGCTATTGCCGCCTGCGACCTGGCCGAGGTTATCGGCTCGGCCATTGCCCTGAACCTGCTGTTCGGCCTGCCGCTGCCTTGGGGCGTGGTGCTGACTATTCTCGACGTGCTGGTGGTGCTCTACTTCCAGAATAAGGGCTTCCGCATCATCGAGAGCATCGTAGCAGGCCTGATTGTGCTCATTTTCGGCTGTTTTCTCTACGAAATCGTGGCCTCCAACCCCGACTGGGTGGCCCTGAGCCACGGCCTGATTCCGCGGCCCGAAGTCGTGACCAACCCCAAGATGCTGTACGTGGCCATCGGCATTCTCGGCGCCACCGTCATGCCCCACAACCTGTACCTGCACTCCAGCATCGTGCAGACCCGTGCCATTGAGCAGACCGAGCCGGGCAAGCGCATGGCCATCAAATTCGCCACCATCGACTCGACGCTGGCCTTGTTTCTGGCTTTTTTCGTGAATGCAGCCATCCTGGTGACGGCCGCGGCCACCTTCCACGGCACCGCAAACCAGAACGTGGCCGACATCAAGGACGCCTACAACCTGCTCACGCCGGTGCTGGGCGCCACGGCCGCTTCCACGCTGTTTGCCGTGGCCCTGCTGGCTTCGGGCCAGAACTCGACGCTGACCGGCACGCTGGCGGGCCAGATTGTGATGGAAGGTTTTCTGCGCATTCAGCTCAAGCCCTGGCTGCGGCGGCTCATCACGCGCGGCGTGGCGGTGGTGCCGGCCCTCATCGTGGCCATTCTCTATGGCGAGAAGGGCACCGGGCAGCTGCTGGTGCTCAGCCAGGTGATTTTGTCTTTGCAGCTCTCCTTCGCCGTGGTGCCGCTGGTGGTGTTCACCGGCTCCCGCGCCAAGATGGGCGTGTTCGTGAATAAGCCTTATTTACAGGTAGTTGCCTGGGCGGTGTCGGCCATTATCATGGGCCTGAACATCTATTTGCTGGCGCAGACTTTCTTCGGATAAAAGCGCGGCGCTACCCCCTGCTGGCCGCCCGCAGGGAAGTAAGTGAACTGAGTTAATCCTGATAATTATGCTGAAACTGCTCCTCTTGCTGCTGGGCCCGCTTTCAGTCTTCGCCCAAACCGCCACCTTGCGCGGCACGGTGCAGGACGCGCAACGCCGCCCGGTGCCTTTTGCCAGCATCGTACTGCCCGAGCGCCAGCAGGGGGCCACGGCCGACGCCGCCGGCGCCTTCACGCTCACTAATCTGGCTGCCGGCCCGGTGCGCGTGGCGGCCAGCGCCGTGGGCTTTGAGCGCGCCGAGCAGACCGCCCTGCTCACGGAGGGGCAAACCACCGAGCTGACCCTGGCCTTGCCGGCCGCCGCGGCCCTGAAGGAAGTGGTGGTCACGGGCGTGTCGCGGGCCACGGAGCTGCGCCGCTCGCCGGTGCCGGTGGCGGCCCTGAGCAAGCGCGAAATCAACCTCAACGCCAGCGCCAACATCATCGACGCGGCCGTGAAGGGCGTGCCGGGCCTGGATGCTGTGACCACCGGGCCCAACATTTCCAAGCCCTTCATCCGCGGGCTGGGCTACAACCGGGTGCTGACTTTGTACGACGGCCTGCGCCAGGAAGGCCAGCAGTGGGGCGACGAGCACGGCCTCGAAGTTGACCAGTACGACATCGATAGGGTGGAAGTAGTCAAAGGCCCCGCCAGCCTGATTTACGGCTCCGATGCCGTGGCCGGCGTGGTAAACCTGCTGCCGCGCCGCCCCGGCGGCCCCGCCGGCCGCCTGCAGGGCGAGGCGCTGAGCGAGTACCAAACTAACAACAACCTGCTGGGCAACTCCCTGGCCCTGAGCTACCACCAGCACGGCTGGCAGCTGGGGGCGCGCAGCTCGGCGCGGCTGGCGCAGAACTACCGCAACGCCGTGGACGGCCGCGTATTCGGCACCGCGTTTCGGGAGCTGAACACCACCCTGCTGGCCGGGCGCGAAGCCGCCTGGGGCTCGGCCCACCTCGCGGCCACGCTCTACGACAACCAGCAGGAAATCCCCGATGGCAGCCGCGACTCGCTCAGCCGCCGCTTCACCCGACAGGTGCTGGACGGGGCGCAGGATGACGTGAAAAACCGCCCCCTGGTGCAGGCCAACGACCTGAGTACCTACCGCATCAACCCGCTCTCGCAGCGCATTCAGCACTACCGCCTGCTGAGCACCAACCGCTTCCGCCTCGGCGCCAGCGGCGGCGAGCTGAGTTTGCTGCTGGGCGCCCAGCGCAACGTGCGCCGCGAGTTCGTGCACCCCACCGCGCCCGCGCAGGCGGCCTTACACCTGCAGCTCACCACCCTCAACTACGACCTGCGCTACGCCGCGCCCACCTGGGCCGGCGTCGAAACCACCGTGGGCGTGAACGGCATGCGCCAGCTAAACCGCAGCGGCGACGCCACCGACTTCGCCATCCCCGACTACAACCTGTTCGACCTCGGCGGCTATGTGCACCTGAAAAAGACCTTCGGCCGGCTCGACCTCTCGGGCGGGCTGCGCTACGACTCGCGCTGGCTCAGCTGGCCGGATTTTTACACCGGCACCGACCCGGCCCCCCGCTTTTGGCGGCGGGTGAGCCGGGCCGCACCCCGTGGCGTGGCTCCGCAGTTAGCGGCCTTAGGGCAGCGCTACCCGGGCGGGTCGGCCAGCGCGGGAGCTAATTATTCGTTTTCCGACCGGCTGGTGCTGCGCGCCAACCTGGCCCGCGGCTACCGGGCGCCCAACATCACCGAAGTCGGCTCCAACGGCCTCGACCCCGGCGCCCACATCGTGTATCTGGGCAACCGCACGTTCAACCCCGAATTCAGCTTTCAGCAGGACCTGGGCCTGAACGCCTACCTGCCCGACGCCGAGCTGGGCGTGTCGGTGTTCAACAACCAGCTCACGAACTACATCTACCAGGCCCGCCTCGTTGATGCCCAGGGCGAGCCGGTGGTCATCGTGCCCGGCAACATCACCTACCAGTACCAGCAAAGCCGCGCCCGCCTCTACGGGGCCGAGGCCACCGCCCAGTTGCACCCGCGCGCCCTGCCCGGCCTCACGCTCAACGCCAGCCTGGCCTACGTGACGGGCCTGAACCAGAACGCCTCCCTGCTGGAGCGCCAGGGCGCCCAGGCCCGCTACCTGCCCCTGATTCCGCCCCTGCACACCCGCGCCGAACTGCGCTACACCCTGCGCCGCCAGCTGGGCCCCCTGGCCGGCTCCTACGTGCGGGCCGTGGCCGACACCTACGCCGCCCAGAACCGCTTCTACGCCGTCGACGACACCGAAACCGCCACCCCGGGCTACACACTGGTCGGGCTGGGCTTTGGGACCACGCTCGTGAGCGGCGAGCGCAAAAAAGAGCGGGCGCAGCTCTTCGTGCAGCTCGATAACGCCTTCGATGTGGCGTATCAGTCGCACCTGAACCGCCTGAAGTATTTCGAGTACTACCAGGCCTCGCCGAACGGCCGCCGCGGCATCTACAACCAGGGCCGCAACCTGAGCGTGAAGGTGGTGGTGCCGTTCTAGCACTAAGTTCATCCGTCGGAGCGGAGCGGCTGAAGCGCCGAGTTGGTCATTAATTCCTGCATGAAACCCCTTTTCCCGCTGCTTTTTCTGCTGCCCGCGTTCAGCTCTGCGCAAGACACGACCAAGCCCCAACCCAAACCCTCGCCCTACGACTCGGCCCACTACAGGTGGCGCCGGCCCGTGCCGCGCCACCTGCTGCGCGAGCTGCAGCCCGACCGCCCCGGCGTGACCGACACGCCCTTCACCGTCGATGCCGGCCACGTGCAACTCGAAATCGACGCCCTGCGCCTCGTGCGCAGCGGCCCGGCCGACAATACCCAGCAGCGCGACCTGCACGCGGGCTTCACGGTGCTCAAGCTGGGCCTGAGCCGCCGCACCGCCGTGCAAGTCGAGCTGCCGCTCTACAACCGCCGCCGCGAGCAGCCGCAAAATCCGCCCGCCGACGCCGAGCGCCACACCGGCTTCGGCGACGTGGCCCTGCGCCTCAAGCACAACTTTCTCGGCGACCAGCAGGATGGCTCGTTTGCCCTGGCCGTGGCCGGCTTCGTGCGCCTGCCCACCGGCGGGCAGGTCGGCGACGGCGCCGCCGAGTACGGCCTCGTGCTGCCCCTGGACATCGAGCTGAGCGACAAGGCCAACCTGGAAGCCCAGCTCGAAACCGACCTCAACTACGACCGCGACCAGGCCCGCCGCTACGTGCGCTTGGTACCTTCGGCCGCCGTGGAGTACGATTTCACCGAAAAATTCGGCCTCGTGGGCGAGGCCGTGGCCCAGTGGAACACCCAGCAGCGCCGCTGGCAGGCCTCCCTGAACTTCGCGCCCATCCTCAAGCTGACCGACAATTTTCAGCTTGACGCCGGCACCCACCTGGCCCTGAACCGCCGCAGCGAGCGGCACTACTTCGTGGGTTTCACCCTGCGGCGGTAAACGCGGCCAAAAAACAGCAAGCAAAAACCGCGTCCTGTTGAATGAAGTGAATTCGGGCCTGGTCATCAACTCGCGCGACAACACGATTTTGGCCGCCGTGACGCCCAGCTTCAGCAGCAACGGCCGTTTATTCGCCACCAGACCACTGGCACGGCCACCGACTAATTTGATGTGAAGGTGGGCCCGAACGGGTTTGCATTCTATTAGTGGGAAAGGAGCGGGCGACCCAGCAGGGGGTAGCCCAGCCTGCCAAACCTCAAAAAAACCAAGCCCCGGCGGCGCGGCCTTGCCACCCAAGCGGTGCTAGTGGGTCACCCCACCAGGGCTTGGTTTGTGATTGCAGAACAGGTTTAGGCTGTCAGGCTGCGTAGCTACATCATATTGACAGTCAGTAGATACTTCTAGTCTGCGAGGCCGTCTTTGTTGCGGTCCACGGTCTGGTCGGCTTTCTCGAACTGCTCCTTGCCGCTGACCTGGCTATCGGGGGCGCGGCGCATACCGGCGGTGGCCGAGTCGCCGGCCGGGTTGCCCTGGCTGCCGTGCAGGGCCTGCTTGTCGCCGGATTTTTCGACGTTGGTATCGCCATTATCCGTGCCGGAAGTGCAGGAGGCCAGCACGGCTGCGGTGCCCAGAATAAGCGTGAGGAGACGGAAATTTTTCATGTCAGAAAACAAAAAGTGGAAGAGATTAAGGTGAGCTGCGCCCGCCAGGCCCCAGCCAGAGCGGACCCGGCGGGCGCGGTAGCCATACGAAAATATTGGACTTAGGGCCGGCAAGCCGGCAACTGCGTAAAAGCCCGCGCTGCGAACCACGGCTGCCTGCCGGCGGTTGGCCGCCCTGGTTGCATTTTCTCTTACGGCTTCTTACATCCCCGCTGCTTTCTATGTCCGAACCTTCCCCCCTTGGCGCCGGCCTGCCCGCACCCCACTTCACCTACGCCGGCTTCCGGCAGCTGGTAACGGAGCTGGCCGCCGCCGGCCGCACCACCGGCCCCGACCAGCTGCCGCTGCTGCTGCACACCACCGAAAAAAACCAGGCCCACCTCGACCGCGCCTACGCCGCCCCCCTGCTGCCCGAGCTGACCGAGGCCCTGCCCCGGCTGGGGCCCGCCAGCGGCTGGGACGGGGTGGTGCTGGCCGAGGCCTGGTGCGGCGACACCGCCCACCTGCTGCCCCTGCTGGCCCGCGTGGCCGAGGCCGCCCCGGCCGGCCGCATCAGCCTGCACGTGCTACTGCGCTCCGACCACCCCGCCGTGATGGCCGCCCACCAGACCAACGGCAAAAACAGCATTCCCAAGCTCATCTGCCTCGACCGCGCCACCCGCCGCGAGCTGGGCACCTGGGGCCCGCGCCCGGCCGGGGCCCAGGCCCTGAGCCAGCAGCTGCACGCCGACCAGAGCCTGCGCGTACCCCAAATCATCCGGCAGATGGACGCCTGGTACGACGCCGACCAGGGCCAGAGCACCCAGCGCGAGCTGCTAGCCCTACT
>CAXUEM010000062.1:0-12599 GCA_964249885.1 uncultured Hymenobacter sp.
GGCCCGGCCGGCACGCTCACGCGCAAGGCCGTGGGCTGCGTGGTGGGCACAAATCCTTCGCGCTCCAGGGCCCGGCGCGTCCAAAACGCCGCCGCCCCGTCGCCGAGCAGCTGCACGGCGGGACCGGCGGGCGCGTGCAGGGCAAAGGTGCCGGTGGCCGGGTCGAAGGCCAGCCCTTCGCGCGCGAAAGCCGCCGCAAAGGCTCCGCTCAGCACCAGGTCTTCGGGCGTGCCGGTGCGCATTTCGCCGGAGGCGGGCAGCAGCCACACCCGGTCGGCAGCTTGTAGAGCTAGGTCCAGCTCGTGGGTGGAAAGCAGGATGGCCTTGCCAGTGCGGCGGGCCAGCTGGTGCAGCAGGCGCATCAGCGCCACGCGGTTGGGCAAGTCGAGGTGGGCGGTAGGCTCGTCGAGCAACACGATGGGCGTGTCCTGGGCCAGGGCGCGGGCCAGCATCACCTTTTGCCGCTCGCCGTCGCTTAGCTCGCCCACCGGCCGGGCCGCAACGGCCTGGGTGCCGGTGGCCGCCAGCGCCGCTTCTACCTGGGCGTGGTCGTGCGCACTCAGGCCGCCCAGCCAGCCGGTATGGGGGTGCCGGCCCAGGCTCACCAACTCCCGCACGGTAAGGATGGCGGCGTCGAGGCGGTCCGTAAGCACAATGCTGAGCTGGCGGGCGCGCTGGGCCTAGCCCTGGGCAGCAAGGGAAGTCCGGCCTACTGCGAGGGGGCCCGCCAGGGGCAGCTGCAAGCCCGCCAGCGTGCGCAGCAACGTGCTTTTGCCGGCACCGTTTGGCCCCAGCAGACACACCAGCTCGCCCGGGTACAGGGCCAGGCGCAGGGGGCCAGCCACCGGCCGGGCGTTTTTTCCGCGAAGGATGTAGCCCACGGCTAAATCCTCGGCCAGCAGCGGGGGCGTGGGGGCGGGCGTCATCACGCGTAAGACGTTCGGATGTTGCGGGTGCGCAGCACCACCCACAGCACCACCGGGGCCCCGAGCAGGGAGGTAACTACGTTGATAGGCAGGGCCGTCTGGCTGCCGGGCAACTGGGCCAGGCAGTCGCAGCCCAGCGTGAGGGCGGCTCCCACCAGGCAAGCGCCGGGCAGCAGCACGCGGTGGTCGGCAGTGCGCAGCAGGCCCCGGGTGAGGTGAGGCACGGCAATGCCCACAAACCCTATGGGCCCGCAAAACGCCGTGATGCCGCCCGCCAGCAGGCTGGTGCTGGCAATGATGAGCGTGCGGGAGCGGCCCACGTTCAAACCCATGCTGCGGGCGTAGTTCTCGCCCAGCAGCAGCGCATTCAGCGGCTTGGCCGAGGCAAACGCCAGCGTCAGGCCCAGCAGTACCACGGCCGCCAGCACCGCCAGGTGCAGGCCCGTTACCCCACCCAGGGCGCCGAACGTCCACAGCAGGTACTCCTGTATCTGCTCGGGTGCGCTGAAGTATTGCCACAAGCTCACCACGGCTCCGGTCACGCTGGCTATCATAATGCCCACGATGAGCATCACCACGTTGTCGCGCACCCGGGCCGACAGGGCCAGCACTACCAGCATCACCAGGGCGGCGCCTGCCGTGGCCGCCAGCACCAGCGCCCAACTGCCGCTCAGGCCTAACTGCCGCACGGCAAAGCCACCCGCCGTGCCTCCGGCCAACATCACCAAGGCCACGCCCAGGCCTGCCCCGGCCGTGAGGCCCAGCACCGAAGGCCCAGCCAGTGGGTTGCGAAACAAGGTCTGCATCTGCAGGCCACTTACGGCCAGCCCCATTCCCACGGCCAGCGCAGTCAGGGCCTTGGGCAGCCGGATTTCGTTGACGATAAACGCCGCGGCGGTATCGTCGGGCCCGGCCTGGCCGAACAGTAGGCGCACCACCGCGGCCAGCGGAATGCGCACCGGCCCCAGGGCTACGTTCAGCACAAAAGCTACTGCCACCAGCCCAACTAAAGCCAGCAGCCAGGGCAGGTGCCTTCGCCTGCCCGTCCCAACTGTTTGCAGCTGCGGGGCTGCCACTTGCCGGGTGGTGCTCATCGCAGGGGCTGGTAGTAGTAGAGCGACCAGCGCGGCAGCAGCTCGGGGTGCAGGATTTTGATGAGGTCGGCCAGCACCACGTCGGGCCGCAGCGCGCCGGATTCCCAATAGTCGTTGGCGCCCTGGGCGTTGGTGCGGCGGTTGTTGTTAAACACCCGGTCGGTTTTGTAGGGCGCAAAGGCGGCGTAGCGGGCATCCTGGGCTATCAGGGCAGCTTTGGTGGCCAGGTAGCCGGTGTGCAGCCAGTAGTCGGCGGCCAGGGCCACCGGAGCCACGGCCTCGAAGCTCAGCGCCAAGCTGCCGCTCGGGGCCTTAGTGCGTTCCCAGTGGTAGCGGGCCCCGGCGTCGCGCAGAAACTGGGTCATGTAGCTGTCGGTGTCGGGCACGTGCCACACGTCTTTGAAGGGCATGCCCACCACCACCGAGGGCCGCGTGGCTGCTTTCTTAGCCAGGGCCGCCAGGCGCTGGTACTCGCGGGCTACCTGACCGAACTTCTCGTTCACCAAATCTTCCTTGTTGAGCAGGGCGGCCAGCACTTTTACCCACTCGGCGCGGGCCAGCGGCGTGGTTTCCACCCATTCAGAGTTAATCATGACGGGTACCCCGGCGGCGCTCAGGGTCTGGAAGCGGGTGAGGCCCTCACCGGGCCAGCCCGTGGTCATTACCAGGTCGGGGTTGCGGGAAATGAGCAGCTCGTTGTTCATCTCCTTGCCCAGGCCCACCTCAAAAATTTTGCCTTCGGCAATGCGCTGCCGCACCCGCGGGGCCGAGGCGTATTTCAGGTCGCCTACGCCCACCAGCACGTCGGCCGCGCCCACAAAATCGGCCAGGGCCACGTGCATCGACGACATGGCCACCAAGCTGCGAATCGGCGTTTCAATAACCCGGCTTTCGGGGTAGCCGGCCGGGCGGGCCGTACCGCGGGGCACCAGCAGGTAGCGCGTGGCCGTGGTTTTCTGCTCAAACGGACTCAGGATGGTGACCACCTTGTAGCGGCCCGCATACTCAATGGTAAAGCCTTTGGCGAACTGCACCGTGGTGCGACCTGAAGGCGCTACGCGAGGTGCCGGCTTGGTGGTTCCGCCTTTCGTAGCCGTCTGGCCAAAACCGGCCAGGCCGCCTCCCAGCAAAGCCAGCAGCAGGCTACAGCGCCGGATGAAGAAAAGGAGGGAAGCACCCCCGGCGCGGCCGGGAGAAAGCGGGAGTTGGGGCATGGTACGACGAGCCTTTCTGCCGAAAGCTGTGACTGTATGTAGCAACGGCAGGTCTTCTGACTTCCTCCCCGGGCCGATGGCCTTCCCATTCCCGCAGGAACAGTGGCGCCACGTATCGGCCGGGTTTTGGTGGAGGTTACAGCAGCGGAGACTGTCCCGGAATTACACCGGATTCCCTATTAAAGTCGTTCCGCACCGCGGAAACGACTACCCTTACTTGGCTGCAAAGGTAGCACCGCCCAGCCAGAGCTGGCTGCTTTACGCTCCAATAACGGCCCGCACCCACCGCACCCGTTCCGAAACCGTGGTTTTGGGCAGTTCCAGCACTTCAAATCCCAGCCGCTGGTACGTGCGCCGCAAGGCCTCGTGCAGCGCAGTGGCTTCGGCCAGCGTCTGCCACCGCTCGGGGTCGTTCACGTAGATTTCCGGCCACGGCGGCGCCAGAAAAACCTGCCGGTGGTATGGGTGGGCGGCAATAGCTTGGTAGTAGGGCTGACCCACGGGCAAGCCAGCTGTTTCCAGATAAGCCACCAAATCTGGCAGGCCCCGGTCGAAAAAGGTGATGCCCCCACGCCGAACGGCCGCCTCGTGCTGCTGTACCATGCGCTGCAGCGCCAGTTCGGCAAAGCCCGCTAAGTCCTGCCAGGGCACCAAGGAGTTGCCTTCCGCCACTTGCTCGCGAATAAGCTGCCGCGACACTTCCTCCGCCCCAGCAAAACCGGCCTCGCGCAGGGCTTCCAGCAGGGTGGTTTTGCCCGCGCCCGGGCCGCCGGAAATCAGGTAGAGCGACATTGCGGGCTGAAGAGTTTTTTAGCAGCGTATGGGTAAACAATTTAGAACGTCATACCGAGCGCAGCCGAGGCATCTCGGGGGGGGCATTAAATTCTAAAATGGGGGTTACCGCGGGTGCGCGTTTGGCCGGGGCTGCGCTCGGCATGACGTTTTTTAAGCTCGACGCTGGCGCCACCATAGCCACCCCAGAATGCCAGCCACCACTGCGCCGCACACGGCATGGTTTAGCCGGGCCACGCGGTTGATTTCGTGGGGGTCCAGCGGGCGCGGGTTGTCGCCGATGAAGGGCGTGGGCACGAGCTGGCCGTGGTAGAAGTTGGGGCCGCCGAAGCGGCAATTGAGCACCCCGGCCAGGGCCGCTTCGGGGTAGCCCGCATTGGGGCTTTTGTGCTGGTCGCCGTATTTCCAGATGAAGCTGAGGCCGCGCCGGCTGCCTCCCAGCAGGGCCAGCAGGCCGGCGGTGAGGCGAGCCGGAATAAAGTTGGCCACGTCGTCGAGGCGGGCCGCAAACTTGCCGAACTGCTCGTAGCGCGGGTTGCGGTAGCCCACCATCGAGTCGAGGGTGTTGACCATTTTGTAGGCCATCAGGCCCGGCACGCCGGCCAGGGCGTAGTAGCACAGGGGCGCCACCACGCCATCGCTCAGGTTCTCGGCCAGGCTTTCGAGCACGGCGGTTCTGATTTGCTGGGCGTCAAGCTGGCTGGTATCACGCCCCACAATGCGGGCCAGCTGGCGGCGGCCGGCTTCCAGCCCTTCCCGCTCCAATACCTCAAATACGGCTTTGCCCTCCCGTACCAAACCGGTGTTGGCTAACCCGTAAAACACCCATATGCTGTTAGTCGCCAGGGACACGTTAGGGGGCAGCTTGCGCAAGCCCTTATCCAGCAGGGAGAAAACACCGAATGTGCCGCCTACCAGGCCACTGGCTAGAAGGGCGCCCTTGACAAACCGGTACGGGCCGTGATTAAGCGCCTTTTCCCCGGCCGAAATCAGGGCTCCGTAGGTGCGTACCGGATGAGGCCAGCCTTCCGGGTCGGCCAGCAGCAGGTCGAGGGCATAGCCGGCGGCCAGCGGAGCAGCTAAGTGGGTAAACTGGTCCATTCGCGCAGGGCGTTGATGAGAAGTTGGTTGTCAGTTGGGGCCCGGGTGCAAACGCGGAAGTGCGCGGGCGTGAGGTTCCGAAAATTGGCCGCGTCCCGAATAAGCAGGCCGTGCTGGGCTAGCAGCCACCGCTTCAAATCTGCAGCCGTGCCGTGGCGCAGGGCGGCCACAAAGTAGTGAGTGTGGCTGGGCAGAATACTCAGGCCCTCGTTCTGGCTTAGCTGAGCGGCAAAGGCGGCGCGGTCGGACATCAGCCGGGCGGTGGGTGGCTGCACGGCATCAAAATGCTCGAAAATGAAGTGTCCGGCAGCGGCGGATAGGGCATTCACCGTCCAGGGAGCTTTGCCTTGGATGAGGCGGGCAACGAGCTTTTCTGAAGCTACTACATAGCCCAACCGGAGGCCGGGAATGGCATAAGCCTTGGTCATGGAGCGCATTACCAGCAGGTTTTCGAACCGGGCCAGCAGGGGCAGGGCCGTGGCAATGCTGGTGGTGAACTCAATAAAAGCTTCGTCGAGCACGAAAACGGTGCCGGGGTTTCGGGCCAACATTTTCACCAGCTCGGGCTCGAATAGCACACTGCCGGTGGGGTTGTTGGGGTTGCAGATGAACACCAGGTCGGCCTCCAAGGGCTGGTCGAACTCCAGTTTCTCCCAAGCCAGAAAGGAGAGCTGGTGGCCGTGCAGCCGGGTGGCGTCTTCGTACTCGGCAAAAGCCGGGGTGACGATGGTGGTGCGCTGGCCGGCCCAGGTCTGGGCTATCAGGTAGATGCTCTCGGTGGTGCCGCTGCTCATCAGCACCTGGCTGGGGCTCAGGCCGTGGTGCCGGGCTATCCGGTGCGCAAGGCTTTCGGCCAGCACCTCAGGGTAGCGGTTTACGGCGCCCCACTGGCTGAAAACATAGTCTTTCAGGCCCGCAGGCTCGCCGCCGCACCACACGTTGGTGCTAAAATCGGCCACGATGGGGTGGGAGTGCCGGTAGCCGTCGTCGCCGTGTCCGTGGAGCATAAGGTGGGGTTAGGTTTAGCTTCGCAGCGCCGCGTAAATCTGCGCCAGGTCCACGTTCGCGCGAATGAGGGCGGCCAGGCGGTCGTACTGCTCGTTTTTGAAAGCCGCAAAATCGAGAGGAGCAGGGGCGGGCTCCTGAGTATAGGGCGCCAGCAGGGCGTCGATAACGGGGGCGTTGTCAAGAATGCCGTGCAGGTAGGTGCCCCAGCAGCGCAGGCTGGCAAAGTAGCCGTCGGCAGAGCCGTCGTCCAGCGTGGCCACGGGCTGCAGGGGGCCCTCAACAGTGGTTTGGCCCATGTGTATTTCGTAGCCCTGACAGTCGGCCGCGGCACCATTCAAAAAGCTAAAGCGGCGCTGCCGGGTGGTTTTGACGCCTTGCAGCACCGTGCGCACGGGCAGCAAACCCAGCCCGGCGGCGGCGGGCATGATGCTTTCCACGCCGTCGGGGTCTTCCACCGAGCGGCCCAACATCTGATAGCCGCCGCAGATGCCCACCACGGTTTTGCCGGCCCGGTGGGCACGCACGATGGCGGCGGCCAGCCCGCTGTTGGTGAGCACCAGCAGGTCGTCGATGGTATTTTTGCTGCCGGGCAGGATGATGACATCGGCCGCGCCGAGCTCGGCCGCGTCGCGGGTAAAGAACAAGTCGGCGCGGGGGTCGTGGCTGAGTGCGTCGAAGTCGGTGAAATTCGACATCCGGCCCAGCAGCACCACGGCCACGCGCACCCGGCCGGCCGGGCCGGCGCTGCGCTGCTTGCGGGCCAGCGCCACCGAATCTTCCTCTTCCACAAAAATGTCGCGGAAGTAGGGCAGCACGCCCACCACCGGCACACCGGTCAGCTCGGCCAGTTGCTGGCGGCCGTCCTCGAATAGCCGTGCGTCGCCCCGGAACTTGTTGATGATGATGCCCTTGATGCAAGCTTTTTCAGCGGGTTCCAGCAGGGCCAGCGTGCCGTACACGCTGCCAAACACGCCGCCCTTGTCGATGTCGGCAATCAAATAAGTGGCGGCTCCGGCGTGGGCGGCCATGCGCAGGTTGGTGATGTCGCGGCGCTTCAGGTTCAGCTCCGAGATGCTGCCGGCCCCTTCCAGCACCACCGGCGCGTAGCGGGCCGCCAGCCGGTCGTAGGCCTGGGTAGCGGCCACGAACAACTCGTGCCGGTCGTTCTCACGGAAATACTCGAAGGCCGACTGCGTGCCGACGGGCCGGCCGTTGAGCACGACCTGCGAGGCCTGGTCGGAGGTAGGCTTGAGCAGCACGGGGTTCATGTCGACGTGGCAGGGGATGCCCGCCGCCTCGGCCTGCACGGCCTGCGCTCGCCCAATCTCCAGCCCCTCGGGCGTGGCGTAGCTGTTCAAGGACATGTTCTGGGCCTTGAACGGCGCCGGCCGGTAGCCGTCTTGGCGAAAAATCCGGCAAAACCCGGCCGTGATGACGCTCTTGCCCACGTCGGACGCGGTGCCGACGAACATGATGGAACGAAGCATCTTTTCCTGGAAGGAAAGCATGAATTAGCAATATGTTGCTCAAGGTAGGGCTGGAACTTCTCAGTGCTGCTGGTGGAAGTTGAAAAATGCGCTCGGTGAAACAGCGGCGCAAGGTCCCGAGCGGGAGCGCTGCGGTGCGGCGTAAACTACTAAGCAGCTTAACTGGCGGACTCGGATTAAAGCATTTGGTCAGCCGCCTGCACGTCTTTTTGCCTAAGGCAAAAGGCATTTTGGCTAAGCCGGCCGGGCCAGCAGGGGGGACCTTTGTCGGGTTAGTCAACCAACCCCATTTTCTGATGAAAGCAGTTAGAATTCATGCCTTTGGCGGCCCCGAAGTATTGCAGCTCGAAGAAGTGGCGCGGCCGGTGCCGGCGCCCGACGAAATCCTGGTGAAGGTGTACGCCAGCGGCGTCAACCCGGTCGACTGGGTGGTGCGCGAGGGCCGCAGTGCCGCGCTGAAGTACCTGCTCACCTTGCCCATGACCCTGGGCTGGGACGCGGCCGGCGTGGTGGAAGCAGTGGGCAGCGAAGTCAGCGGTTTGCAAATCGGCGACGCCGTGTACGGCGTGCCCAACTTCCCCGGCGACGGCAGCTACGCCGAATACTGCGTGGCCAAAGCCAGCCAGTTTGCCCGCAAGCCCCGGAGCCTGGGCTTCATCGAAGCGGCGGGCGTGCCGCTGGCCGGCCTCACGGCCTGGACGGGCCTGTTTGAATTTGGCCAGCTGCAGGCCGGCCAGCGCGTGCTCATTCAGGGCGCTTCGGGCGGGGTGGGCAGCCTGGCCGTGCAGTTTGCCACAGCCAGGGGCGCCTACGTCATCGGCACCGCTTCGGCCGGCAACCTGGACTACGTGCGGCAGCTCGGGGCCGACGAGGCGCTCGACTACCGCAGCCAGCCGGTGGAAGAGCTGGTGCGCGACGTGGACTTGGTGCTGGAAGCCTCGCCGGTGCGCGATAACGCGGCCCGCGTGCAAGCGCTGATAATGCTCAAGCCCGGCGGCATCTTTGTCAGCGTCAACACCGACCTGCCCTTCGACGAGGCGGTGGAGGCGGCCCTGACCCGGCAGCAGGTCACGGGTGCGCTGGCGGCCAACCAGCCCCGGCGGGAGTGGCTGGAGGAAATTGCCCACCTCATTGACGCGGGCCAGGTAAAGGTGTTCGTTAGCAAGGTGTATCCGCTGGCCGACGTGGCCGCTGCCCACCGCGAAAGCCAGACTTGGCACGTGCGCGGCAAGCTGGTGCTGCAAGTAATTGAAAACCAAAACGAACCGACATGAGGCACTTCGCCACCATCAGCGAGTTTCACGCCTACGTGCAGCTGCCCCCGCCCCAGCACCCCCTGCTGAGCGTGGTGGACGTGGGCACGGTGCCGCACCGGGCCGGCGAGGAACCGACAAGCCTGGTGCTGGACTTCTACTCCATTGCCGTCAAGCGCATGCGCAACGTGCAGGTGCAGTACGGGCAGCACTCGTTCGACTTCAACGAAGGCGTGATGTCCTTCATGGCCCCCCGGCAGGTGTTCAGCATCGCGGCGGCCGACCCGGCCGCGCCCGTGGAAAAATCGGGCTGGGTCGTGTACATCCACCCCGATTTTATCTGGAACACGCCGCTGGCCAAAACCATCCAGCAGCACGATTTCTGGGATTATTCACTCAAGGAAAGCCTGTTTCTCTCCGCCAAAGAGGAAGCGACCATGCTCGGCATCGTCGCCGCCATCGGGCAGGAGTATGCCTCGTCCATCGACCGGTTCAGCAAGCCGATTATCGTCTCGCACGTGGAAAGTTTGCTGCAATACGCCGACCGATTCTATCACCGCCAGTTCCTGACCCGCGAAAAAGCCAACCACGAGGTGCTGGAGCGGCTGGAGACCCTGCTGCACGCCTACTTCAGCAGCACGGACTTGGTGGAAAGGGGCCTGCCCACCGTGCAGTACGTGGCCGATAAGCTGCACCTGTCGCCGAAGTACCTGAGCAACCTGCTGCGCGTGCTGACCGGGCAAAACACCCAGCAGCATATTCACACCAAGCTCATTGCCAAAGCCAAGGAAAAGCTTTCCACCACGAGCCTGACCGTGAGCGAAATTGCCTACGGCCTGGGCTTCGAGCACGTGCCCTCGTTCAGCAAGCTGTTTAAAACCAAGACCAACCTGTCGCCGCTGGAGTTTCGGGCTTCTTTTAATTGAAAATTGCAGCGATTGAGGTAGTCGGCGGCGCGGGGTGCTGACCACTTCACCCGCTTTACAGCCGCCGCCAGCGCGCCCGCTTCCCTGCCGTTTCGGGCTACAGAAAAGGTGGTTCGTATCCCTTTTGCTTACGCCCGCGGCCGCGCCCTTGCCAGACCTTTAATTGCCGGCTTGTGAGCGGGCAGCTTCCGCCTCCGACTCGTTGTTTCCGGCCTTCAGGTTAAACCTGCTACTCCACGGCCAGCACCAGCCCTTTCAGGTACGCGCCCTCGGGGTGAAACAAACTCACGGGGTGGTCGGCGGGCTGGGTGAGGCGGTGCAGGATGCGCGCCGGCCGGCCGGCTTCGATGGCGGCGGCCAGCACGGCGCCCTCAAACAACTCGGGGCTAACCACTTGCGAGCAGGAGAACGTGAAGAGCAGGCCGCCGGGCGCCAGGTGCCGGAGGCCGGCGGCGTTCAGGCGCTTGTAGCCCATGAGGGCGGCGTGGCGGGCGCCCATGTGCTTGGCAAAGGCGGGCGGGTCGAGCACGAGCAGGTCGTACTCCTCGGAGTGGTTTTTCAGAAAGCCCAGCACGTCGTCGGGGTAGGCGGCGTGGCGCGCGGCGTGGCGGGTGAGGGCGGCGTTGCGTTCAGTCAGCTGAATGGCTTTCTTACTCGAATCGACGGAGTGCACCAGCTCGGCGCCGGCCTCGAGGGCGTAGACCGAAAAGCCGCCGGTGTAGCAGAAAGTGTTGAGCACGCGGCGGCCGGCGGCGTAGCGGGCCAGCAGGGCCCGGTTGTCGCGCTGGTCGATGAAGAAGCCGGTTTTCTGGCCGGTTTCCCAGTCGATGGCGAACTGGTGGCCGTTTTCGCTCACCAAGTGCTCCTGGCTGGTGCTCTCGCCCAGCAGGTAGCCGTTGGCGAGGCCGGGCACGGCGTTGGCGGGCACGGTTTCGGCGCTCTTGTCGTAGATGGCGCGCAGCCGGTCACCGAAAACGGCCTGTAGGGCAGCCGCGATGTCGGGGCGGGCGCGGTACATGCCCACGCTGTGAGCCTGCACCACGGCCACGTCGCCGTACACGTCCAGAATCAGGCCTGGCAGACCGTCGCCCTCGGCGTGCACGAGCCGAAACACGTTCGTGTCAGCCTCGCCGGTCAGGTGCAGGCGCTGCCTTAGCCCGTAGGCTTCGCGCAGCTTGCGCTCCCAGAAAGCGGCGTCGGGCAGCTGGGCTTCGGGGCCGAAATCCAGCATGCGCACGGCGATGGAGCCGCCGCCCGAGAAGTGGCCCACGCCGAGCAGCTCACCGTCGGCCGTTTCCACGCGCACGGCGTCGCCTTCCGCAGCCTCGCCTTTGAGGCGGGCAATGGCGCCCGAGAAAACCCAGGGGTGGCGGCGGCGCAGGGAGTGGTCTTTTCCGTTTTTGAGGACGATGGTGGCGGGAGTCGGCATAGGCCGGCAAAGGTAGGGCCTGGGCTGGCCCTCCGGGGCGGTCCCAGCAGGGGGTAGCGGCCGGGGAGCAGCTCGCTGGCAAAAGCTCCAGAACTTGTGGTCGGGGTGGCACGCCGGCTCAGCCCACGTTTTCGCCTTGCATATACTCCTGCACCACGGGCAAAAACAACCGCACGGCCTCGTTCAAATATTCTTTCTCGGCCGCGGTCCAGTGGCGCGGGTGGCCGAACAGGCAGGGCTGCAAAATGCCCCAGAGCGTGTCGCCGTCCACGATGTGAGCGTGCACAAGGGCACGGTGGCCGAAGGTGCGGCGCTCGAAGTCCTGGTTGAGCACCTCGGGCCCGGCCTCGCTTACATCCTCGACGAACACTGAGGGCCGGCCGGCCAGCGCGGCGCGGAACAGCGGGTCCTGCTGGGGCAGCTCGCCGGTGTTGTCCTGCCAGTCGTGGCGCGGGTCGGGAATGGCCTCATCCAGGCGCCAGGCTAGGGCAATGCGGCCCCGGCCCCGCGCGGGGTTGCGCACGTAGAGAAAGCAGCGGTCGGCGCGCAGGTGCTGGCCGACAAGCTCGAGGGCGTTTTGCAGCCGGCTTTCGGCGGACTGGCCGGCCGCCAGCAGGGTGTCGTGCAGCGCTTGGAGAGGTGCGGTGGTCATGGTCATTGTTCAGAGGCGAGAAACAGCCCTGTAACGCGAAACGGAGTTTGCGGTACGCCGCCCGGCGGGGCAGGTCAGGCCCTGAACCAGCGCCGGTAGATGTGTTTGCGCCAGGCAAACTGCGCCCACATGGCCGGGTACAGCAGCCGGTCGAGCAGGGGCGAGGCGCTGCGGTACTCTACATCATCGACGATGACGCTGCCGCCGGCCGGGCCGGGCTCGATGAGGTGGCGGTGGCGCCAGTAGCGCAGCGGCGGCGGCAGCGTCTGGCCTTCGTCCACGAAAAAGTGGGTGCCGTCGGCCAGCACGCCGTCGTCGGTGATTAGCGAAGTCCAGGGCAGGCGCGCCAGCAGGGTGTTCATCTCGATTTCGACCCGGTCGCCGCGGCGGCAGCCGTCGAAGCGGCGCACCGTAAGGCGCGGAAACGGTGGTGACAGGGCCACAAACAGCTCCTGGGTGAAGCCGGCCATGACGGCGGCCGGCGGCCGGGCCACGGCGGTGCGAAGAACAAGGTGCATGGCCTCACAACCGCGGCCGGGCCGAATTGTCGGAGCTTGCAACGATAATTCCGGCCCGCCCGCTCGGGCGCGGCCCTGAATTTGGCGGGCGAACCGCCGCTCGCTAAATTATCGGCGTTAAATTGGTCGCGCAGAGGCTGCTGCCGCTGCCGGCCCGCTTGAGGTTGTCGTAGAGGAGGTCCTGGAACTGCGCCTGCTG
>CAXUEM010000063.1:0-12160 GCA_964249885.1 uncultured Hymenobacter sp.
CTTCTTTTTGGCAGGCGGCCAGCAGAAGGCAGATAGATAGGATGGTGAGCCGAGGCAGACGAGTAGACAGCATGTAATAGCGAAGAGAAAATTGGTTGGCTCTGATGATTATTACTTGTAGCTGGAGACGGCTTAAATGAACACCTGTACTACTACCAGTGCCCGGAGCTTTTTAGAGTGAATAGGTAATCTAGTGAAGAAGCTTTAAGCACGCTAAAAAACGGGGTAATCCAGGCCGATTTATTTTGCCCAACTAGAGCAGAAAAGGGCCCTTTAAGGGGGCGTTTACCCGGTTTTTGGCGTATCTTGTAGCATGGCTTACCGAACAAGAGAGCAGCTCGTTTCGACCACCGCGCCCGCCGTTTGCCAGCCCGGAAAACCGACCCGCCCGACGTACGACCTCTATGATTTGTGGAAGCTCCCCCGCTATCACGCCTTCCATAACGAGCTGGATGAGCTGCTAGAGCGGTGGCCCGTGCACCAGGCGCGCACCGTGGCGCTGCTGGCGGTCCGGCAGGCGTTTTTCCTCAACGGGGCCACGCATTGGGAGGTTGGGAGCTATCAGGACGAGCTGCTAGTAAATCCCGATGTGGCGGCGCGCAGCGCCCGCACCCGAGCGCGGGAGGCATACCCCGCACTCGTGGCCCGCTACGAGCGGAACCTGGCACTGGCCGAGGCTGCGCTGGTCGAGTGGGAGCGCCGCAAGCAAGGCCCTCTGACCGGAAAGGCACGACGCAGGTCCCCGCAGCTCCCCCGGTCCCCGAAGTGCCTGCTGCTGGCCCCGGCGAAGCCGGGCTTGAACAGCCGGCCCGCCGCTCACCCCCGCTATACGGCCGAGCAGTTGGTACACGCCCCGCTGACCTACCAGGCGTCGTTGAACGAGCTGGACGCGCTGCTAGAGCATTGGCCGGCCCGGCAGAGCCGTATTCTGCACCTGATGGCCGTGCATAGGGCGCTGACGTCGCGGTACAGCGGCTGGCTGGCTGACAAATCCCATCTGCTGGACCCCGACAACCCGGCTCATCTGGCCGAGCAGGCGCAACGGCTGGAGCGGGCCGCAGCGCGGGCATCTGACCCCCGGCGGGCTGCCCGTTATCAGCAGGCCGTGCGAGAGGCCCACAGCTGGTTGAACTGTCATAAAACTTACTCCGGGTGAAGCCCCGAATTATAAATACAACTCATCACTATTCAGACGACGATGAATCAAGGGCCCCCCATCATTACGCCAGGCCATATCCAGCAGGCAAAAGCGGCCTTGCACGACGCCGGAATCCCGGTGGCGGCTGGCATCCTAGCACTAGACCTGGCCACCACTTTTTACAATGAAACCCCCCAGGTCAGCCAAACGGACGCGATGCGCCGGGAGCGTAACCGGATTCAAGACGAGTTAGAAACCGTCAGCAGCCAGCTGCTGCAGGAGCGTCACAAGACGCGCCGGCTCGAAGAGGAATTAGCCGCGGCCAGGGAATTGCCCGCCGCTCATCAAAAGAAGGCCTATAAGCTGCGTAAGCGGCTGCGGGCGATACTGGCCGTTCTTCAGCACCCCCAGGCCAAAGACATCACCAAGCTCAAAGGCATTGCCAAGCTGGTCGCAGGAGGGGCTTCGGAGTGGGAAGAGGAGTCAGAGCAGGCGTTTCTAGCGTAGCGATTGATGGCTTTTAGAGATACTATGCTAAAGCCACTCCTAAAAGGAGGCTCCTGACCGGCAAAGTATTACGCCGGCAGCGGCGAATGGCCGGGCCGAAACCCGGACTTATTCCAAGACGCTGCTTATAAAGTAATCTTATGGTAGACGACGAAAATAAGAAACAAAAGGGGAAAAAGGGTACCCCCCAATCGGGCGAAAACCCCGGTTTTATCACCGCGACGCCTGACTCCGAATTACTGCGCCTGATAACCCCACGCGAGCAGTGGACGCCCGCGCAGAAACGGGCCTACAAGCGCGGCGAGGGTGCCGCCTCGGCGCGCGGGGGCATCTGGTACGAGCAGCTGCTAGAGCTACTCCGAACGGGCGACCTGACGGGAGCCGTGCAGGCCATCAACTTATTTCCCGGCGGGGACCACTTCAGCCCAGCGGTGGAGGCCGTGGCACGGGCGCAGGTACAGGCCGGCGAGCTGCTGGCGGCTGTGGCCACTGCGCAGCGGCTGCCCTACTCAGACGCGAGAGGCGATGTAGTCGGGGCCGTGGTGAAGGTGTTGCTCCACCGGAGCGACGTAGCCGGGGCGCAGTGGCTGGCGGCTACCGTAACGGGATTCCGGTACGTGAGCGTGATGAAGCAGATTGCCGAGGCGCAACAGCAGGCCGGCGACTTGGAAGCCGCGCGGCGCACCCTGGTTCAAGCGCGAGAGCGGGCCGAGGAATTCAGCGAGGGCGACCCAAAAAATGGCTACTTCCGGTCTTACTACCTATTCGACATTGCCAAGGCCCAGGTACAGGTAGGCGACGTGGCCGGGGCAACCTACACTGCGCAACTCATTACCCACCAGGAGGAACGGGATGGGGCGTTGCGGCTAGTCGGGGAGCAGGCTACGAGCGCGGCCGGCACCGGGTGAGGGCTACGCATTGGTAGGACAAAATGGATAACGCCGAAATCCTGCTTATTTTATGCGTCCTACATCACACATACTGTAAGACGCGCCCACTAGGAAGCCAGAAGACGAGTGCAGGTGGAGCAGCTGACCCAGCTCGTCGAGGGCATCGCCGTCCGGATGAACGAGCCGGCCCGCAAGGGATTTTGGCAGCGCCTATTTGGGTAGGGTAGAGGAATGCCCCTCTGCTGCCACTAACTTCCGGGTATCTTTGTTCCAGGCGATATACGAACGCTCCCGGCTGATGAAATCCGAACTAACCGCTTTTTTGGACACGATAGACACGCCCGAGTTTCGCCAGGCTAATCTGGTAAAGGTGCGGGCCAAAGCGACGGCCGCGCAGCAAGGTCCCAGCCTGGTGCCGGCAGCCGCGCAGCTCGCCGGGCTGGGGTTAGTGGGTGCCACCTTCCAGGTGCCCAGCCGGAGCGGCGAATGAGCCCTGCTCCGCCCGTCCTGCATATTTTCGGGGGGCCGAACGGAGCGGGCAAATCGACGCTGTTTGCGCGCTTCCAGGAAACGGCACAGCAGGCGGTGGAGCAGGTAAACGGCGACGTGCTTCAGCAGCAGCAGCCGCAGTTGAGTGGCTTCGAGGTAGCGGAGCTAACCGTCGCCCGAATTAAGGAGCTGCTGGCAGCGCGGGCCTCCTTTTCGATTGAAAACAACCTGGCCACGGCCGACAACTACAAGCTCCTGCACGGGGCAAGGGCGGCCTGCTACCGGGTGGAACTGGTGTATGTGGGCCTGGATTCGGTAGCAGAGTGCTGGTTTCGGGTGCAGCAGCGGGTGCGGGAGGGCGGCCATGACGTGCCCCCAGCTATCATCGAGGCGCGGTACCACCAATCCTTGTCCCTGCTCAAACAGCACTACGCGATATTTAACCATATCCGGCTTCTAGACAACACGGACCGGGCCGTGGGCTACCAAACGGCGGCCATCATCGAAAACGGCCGGGTGCAGCAAATACAGCCGGTTTCAGGCGGGTGGGCATCTGGCATCGTGCGGCACGTTCAGTTGCGGGAGCGGTTTATGCAGCCGTAGATGGCAGGGTTATCGGCCGTTTTACGTGTTGTGAGTGGATGTTCGACAAGTGGTATAGTTCTAGTTACTTAACCGAGTCAGGCTGTCACAATGTCGAGGCGGGTGTAGCGGCTCACTGCTTTGACTTAATGCCTGGTTAGATTTTAATCTTCGCGCTGGCGCAACCGGACCACTATGGGGGGGAACCCATATTGAGGCAACGCAACCGGGCCGTGTTCCGACTGCCACTGCTGCAGCAGGTGGCCACTTTGCTGCTCAAGTTGCTGGATGGCCCGATTGAAGACGTCGGCTGCATCGTCGAGGGAGACTTGGCGGTAGGCATGCTTGGGGACCTTGTTGCCTCTTTGAGAAGGCTCCCGCCTGATGTAAATCAGGTTAAAGTCATAGACCCCGGTACGCTCCAAGAAACGTTCGTCGTTGAGCTGCACTCCAGCCTTGGTAAAATTGGAAGACCCCCGTGTAACCCCCGTGGCCCAGGTAAGAATTTCCTCGCTGGCGCCTTCCGTGGGGCGATACCGCCAATAAATGTCGCCAAAGACCGAATCACCGGCGTTTTGAAAATAGTGCTCCAGCCGCTCGTCCAGGTGTTGGAAAGAGTCGCGAATGTCTTTGATGTCCTCCATTATTCGTCGCGTCTGGGCATCGGCTGCCGTAAGCTTGACAAAGGGCCAAAATCGATACGCCCGGCGCATCCCGTCCATGATTTCCCAAACCTCTGAAATAGCAACCTGCACGTTAAGCCAGCGGTGGTCATCCTCACCCTTGGCGCTATAAGTTAATACCCGCTCGTGGAGTCGGTGGGTGACGGCTTCCAAACCTGCCAGCACCGTGGTAAGGGCGTTGTACGCCAATGCGGTTTTTTTCGTGGGATGATAAAACGGCACCCGTCGCAGGGCCGTTGTTTCGGACAAGGAAATGGTAAAGGACATACTCTATGGAATGCGCAATGCTTGAATCGGCCTATGGTCAATCAAGAGGCTGGAGCATAGGATTGCTGGCGACTTGGGCGCAATCTCATACTAATTACTGTATACTCTAACCGGCAGTTAGTGCCTGAGATACCCTCACCTGTAAGGAATAACCACTTATCAAAGCCCCAGTTCCTTGGCGGAGTTGTGCTGTCGAACATTATCAAGCCGCGTGTAGCGACGAATCATGGCGCTCGTCTTGTGCTTGGTCTGATTCATCACTTTCGAGTCATCAGCCCCATTCAACTTCGAGACGGTCACAAAAGAAGCCCTCAAGGAGTGCGCTGTATAGTTACTTCCTAAATACTGCTGGGTAATCAGGTTGATGTACTTGGTCGTCATGCGTCGGGCGGTGAGCTGCTGGTTTTTGCGCAGGGAAACAAATACCGGTCCCTCGCCTCGGTCTAGCACCCGCAGCCAAGCCTGCAAGGAGCGGATGGGACACAAGGCTAATTCAGGCGAATAGAAAATTGCTTTTTCTTCGGCCTGACCCAGTTGATTGGTCTTGCTCTTATCCAGCGATACTACGAGGCCTTCCTCATCAAACGCCAGGTCCTCGATATTCAGCGCTTCGAGTTCTGACCTTCTGAAAGCCCCTGTGAAACCCAGCAGCAGCAATGCCCGGTTGCGCAGCCCGTTAGGCGTCGATACATCAATGCTGCGAATGATATTCTTGAAGCTAGCCAGTGTAAAGGCCGCTGCCTGCTTGATGCGCGTCTTCTTCTCCCGCGCGATGCCTTTAAGCAGCACCTTGATTTTCTTATCGGCCGTGGGCGAGTCCAAGCCCGCCAGCTCGTGGGCCTTAGTGATGGCCGCGGCGTGGCGCTGAATGGTGGCCACCTTTTTGCCCGCATCGGCCAGCTCCGTGAGAAAACCCGCCAGCGCCTCAATAGATGCGGGCAGGCTGGCCAGTTCGTGCAGCTGACACCAGGCGTTGAAGCGCGACCAGTCGCCGGCATAGGCGCGGATGGTATTGGCCGCCCCGCGTAGGCCCGACTCGACGTAGCGGCTGGTCGATTCCACGAGGTGCGCCGGCAGCTGGGCGGCGGGATAACTGGGTACGACTGGGAGCTGACTCACGGTAGCCTATATAATAAGGAGTAAAACCACCGAAAAGTGGTAAACTTTCAGTTGGCAAGATAAGGAACGATAAGTAAACATTATCAGTCGTTACATCATTTTTGATTTCCGGTTCCTGAATGTGAGTATGGCTGCCATCAAATCGTCTGCGGGCCGAAGTTTGTAGCTTGCGAGGTGCGCTACCACCGAAGTCTGGGCGCAACGGTAATTAGTACAAGGTGCTCTGTTAAAATGGAAGAATCTACACTAGCTGGCATTGCTGTTTCCGCCTGGACTGTCTTAGACATGTTGGGTCTGAACCCGGTCAAGCTCGCCAACGAAGAGGCGGGCAAGCAAGCGACGGAGTATGTGAAGAATCTATTTACCACAAAGCCGACTTACAAGAATCGTTTGGCTGGTATCGTGGCGAAGCTGATGGCGGAGTATCGGACGGAGTATAACGTCAAGGATGCCGACCGTCAAATCTATTTCTTTCAAACTGATTACTTATGGCAAACGGCGCTGACGTATGCCCTTTTTAAGCAGGAACCGCCACTTACGCCGGACAGCTTCCCCGCGCTGTCCCGCCTAGTGCCACCCACTGCCGAGGAGCTATCCAAGTTCACCACGCGGCTGCGGACGGCCATGGAGGCAGATACCGAATTAGAAAAACGGTGCATTGAGGAAAACTACAAAGCGGTTGCTTATCGGTTTGCCTTATCAGCCTCCGGTCAGCTCAGCGAGCTGCTAGCGCAGACGGGTGAGTTGCTGGCGCGGCCTGATGCCCAAAGCGCCGGCTTGATTCACGCGATGCTTGACACTATCGAGCGGGATGACTTAGCGAGCTACAAGCCGGCCACGGCCCTGCGCCAACTGCGCAATGTGGAGCAGGTACTGACCCGACAAATGCCTGCGGATGCACTACTCCAGGCCCGGCTTTACTATCTGCTGGGGCGCTCCCACTTAGAGTTAGGCGAAGTGAACCAAGCTGACCGCGCATTTTTGCAGGCCTACGGCCTGAACACGGCAAACTTGGCCTACGCCGAGGAAGCCGCCCGCGCCTACGCCAATCTGAAGCAGTTTGTGCCAGCGGAAGCCGTGGCACTTGAAATTCAGCAACGCGACCCGCTAAATCCAGTGGCGGCTGCGGTGCGCTTGGCACTTAGTAGCTCAGAAGATTTCGAACACCACTTGCAGAAAGTCCCCATTCTAGTGGTGCAAGACATGCGGTTTAAGCTGACGGCCTTGCTGCTGCTGATGAATGAGGCGGCTCCGGGTACGGATTTGACGAGTAAGCTGCTCCACCAGGATATGACGCCTTACCAGCCAAGTACCCAGTTAACTGCTGAGAATCGGCGCTATCAAGCCACCCTGGCCTTGTTTGTCATTGAACGGGTGCTGCGGCATCTCTCGCCCGTGATTGCGCTTGATGAACCGCCACTGCGGTTAGATGACGCGGACCTGCGGGGGGCCTACCAGGTGCTGAAACAGTACACCGACCTGCTGCAACCAACTGAAAAAGCGCCGCTGCTGACGCATCACTATTTTGTGCGGGGCGTGGTCGGGTGGCTGCTGACCGGCGACGTGGCCGATTATCTAGAGTTGCGTCGTCGTTTCCCCGCGCTGCCGGCCGAGCAGCGGCAGCGGTACGGACATCAACTCATCTTCACTCTTTACCAGGCCGGCGAATACGAAGCCGCCCTGGAGATGCTGGACTTGGTGGATACTAGTAAAATTCCTGAGTTAGGCTTCATTCGCTACAATGCCCTGCGCCGCTTGAAGCGACCGAAAGCAGCGGCCCGGGTCGCGCTGAAGCAACATTTGAACGAGTTACCCCAGATTGATGACTTTACGTTTCAACGCGCGCTTATTTACTTAGAGCATTGCGAGTCGGCGGCCGAGCGACTGGATTTTGTAGAAGAACGGGAACAGCGCCAGCAGGTGGCCGAGGGGATGCCCGCGCTAACCCTACGCGCACACGCGCTGGCAGCCGACCCGGCGCGGCAAGACGAAGTGCGAACCTTGCTCGACCAGGCCCGTGAGCTGTTGCAGCCCGACACGCCCACGGTGTACCGGCAAACGGTGGCCACGGTGTACCATGAACTGAAAGCCTACGACGAGGCCGCCGCGGTTTTGGAAGGCTGGCCAGGTTATCCGCACACCTTAGACCAGGGGTCGGAATGGTTGCGGCTCACGAACCAGTACCACCGCCGCAGCGACAGTGCTGAACTGCGCGAGGCCCTGCGTGCCTGGCGGTTGCGCTATGGCATCTACGGCGAGTTTTGCATTTGGGAAATCCAGCTGGCTGAGCTGCTCTTAGATTGGGAGCGGGTGCTCGAAGTGGTGGCCGTTGCTACTGGCCAACTCACCGACACATCGGGCCTAATCTGGGCCAAGCTACTGGCATTGTACAAGCTGGGCCGGAATGATGAGCTGCTAGCGGAAGTGGAGCAGCTAGTACAAAACCCGGCGGGGCTGCGCCGTAAACACCTGTTCCGGGTAGCCGGGATGGCGGCCCACCTCGGCCGGCAGGAATGGGTCCAGCAGTTGCTGTATCCGCTGGCCAGCAAACGCGACGATATGGCTGCCCGGGGAAAATATGCGCAGCTGCTGCTCGGGCACAGCCTTCCGGGCAGCCCGCCGCCTGAGTTTGACCGTGCTGTGCTCGACACGATGGTAAAATACAGCGTCAATGGGGCGCCGCAACGCCGCCTTGCGCTGACGGCGGAAACGGTACACGAAGGCTTAAGCAACTGGGCAGAAGAGCTGCTAGATAAAGAAAAGGGCAAAAAATACGTGCTGCCCCACCCCGCTTCCGGCCGAAGCGTAACCATCGAGATTCTAGAAATCGATGACTTGTATACGGGGTTGCTGAAGGAGATACTGGAGGAGGCCAAAGCCGGCACCCCGGAGTTGCCGTTCGAGCAGTTTGAGGCGGGCGAAGGCGAGATTGAGCAGTTGTTTGCCGCGCTGAGTGAGGCCGTGGGCGCAGAGGGGGCAGCCCGGGAACTGCACCAACGCCAGCTCTTTGCTGAGTATGAGAATGGAGAAACCACGTTCACTGCGCTTACGGCTGCCATTTTCAAAGACAATGGCCTCGAAGCCTACCATGTGCTGACCACCCAGCAGGGGCCCGACGTGCCGGGGCTGGTGGTGCCGCCGCGCCTGGTGTTTGACCAGGCGGCGGTAGATGCCGGCGGTTTGTTTATTCTGGAATGGACCTCGCTGCCGCTGCTGCACCAACTAGACAGGGAACTAGGGCTAAAGCCCAAGGTAAAGCTTGGAATCTCGCTGCACATCGTAGAATTCTTGCAGCAGAAGCTGCAAGAGATGCAACGCTCCCAGCCAGTGGAAATATCAGTAGAGGTCGTAGGCAAGCATGTGCGGCCGCATTTCCACGCTCCCGGTGCTCACGGGCGCTACCTAGCCTACCTCAACGAGCTATTGGAGTGGATTACAGCTAACTGTCTCACTCGTATCGTAACCGAGAAGCTGGACATTGTGCGCGAACTGCAACAAAAAGAAATCGACGACGAGGGGCACATGCAGTGTCTGCTCGACACGGCGTTTCTGGCGGCCCCAGCCGGGGCAATGGTTATTTCCGACGACACCGCTTTTTTACAGTTTTCCATGCGAGCGGGCAATGTCGTCAGCACCGAAGTGTTTTTGGCAGCACTATATCCTGATGAATTTGAGACAGTCATCGTGCCTAAGCTACTGGATTTGCACTATCTGGGCCTCACTATAAGCGGGACGACACTGCTGCGCGAGTTCATCCAGGCAGGGGGGCAATTCACAGGGCGGGCGTTGCAGTGCCTGAAAAACCTGCCCCGGCAACTGGTAATGGAGCCGGGCGCGATGACCGAAGTAACAACAGTGCTACGTGACTTATACTTGATGGGTAGCCTGCTGCCAACTCAAAAAAGCCGGGCAGCGGCCAGTATTCTTACGGCCAGCCTCACTCATATGCCCTTGACCGCTCACCTGAAATCACTTATCCAGCAGTCGCTTCGCACCAAATTTAGATTGCTGCCTGACCGCCTGCGAGCGGTCCTTACCGATTTAGAGCAAGCCTGGCAGGTAGTTCAGGCGGCGCGGGTATCGGCTACTGAGTAAGCAGTCAGCTGGTCAAGTACTTACACCCGATTTGCCTCTTATGGAAGACGTCGAAAACTTTGGCATCCTGGCTTCTATTGCCTGGAACAGCACCAGCTGGACGCGGCCCCTGACCAAGGCCGACCTGAAAAATGCTAACTTCGGCTATGTCAGGCAGCACCAGGATTCGGCCGATGTCCTCAACTTCGGCCACGACCAGTACCCGGCCGAAGCAGACGGCACCTACATTGGCTACTCGCCCGCGCTGAAACAACTACCCGCCGCCGATTGGTTGGGCGCGGTGTTTTTCCTCAGCACTGACCACCGGCGCGGCCAGCGGTGCGTAGTGGGCGTGTACGGTTTCCCCCAGACTGGCGCCTTTACGCGACACGCGACGCACCGCCTGTTCAAGCGTTACGATGTGGGTAACGTGCGGGCGCTCGTGACGGACATTGTGCATTTTGCCACCCCGGTGGACCTGGACGACGACCTGGCCGCGCAGGAAAACCTACTGCCCGCCGGCAAGTCGCTGGCCAAGCGCGGGTTCAACTACCTGACGTCCGAGAATGTAGTAAACCTGTTGCGGCGGGCGGCCCGGCTCAACCGGCACGACAAGCGGTTGGCAGCGCTGTTGCATCGAATCGAAACCGACCCGGCCGCCCCATTGGACGAGGGCGAGGACAGCGGCTTAGGTGGGCTCAGCGGCCTGGGCCGCAGCCCCGATGCCGACAGCTTGGGCGGCCTAGCGCAGCTGGAGCTGCGGATGCAGAAATTACAGCCTCAGGAGAAAGCACGGGTTTCAACCTACATCGAGCGGGGCTACATTGCCACCAGCGTCAAGCGGCACACGGGCTACAGGTGCCTGCTGTGCCAGGCAATGGGCCTCAACCCCATTGGGTTTATCAAGTCAAACGGTGTTCCTTATGTCGAAACTCACCACGTTGACCCGGTAGCTAACCAAAATACTGGGGCACTGGGGCTAGCTAACATCCTCACCTTGTGCGCCAACCATCACCGTCAGATGCACTATGGCAATGTACACTTGGTGAAGCAAACCAAAACGCAATTCACTTTCGCGGTAGACAATAAGCAGTTTGTTATCAAAAAAATAAAGGCTTAGCTGCGTAGCCAACAGGGAGCAAGCTACAGCTAAGGTCTTAAAGCTGAATTCTCTGAATTAGAGCTTAAGCTATCTGCGCTTTAGAGCCAGCCCCTTCCA
Source organism: uncultured Hymenobacter sp. (assembly GCA_964249885.1). Taxonomy (GTDB): domain Bacteria; phylum Bacteroidota; class Bacteroidia; order Cytophagales; family Hymenobacteraceae; genus Hymenobacter. Next base: position 10,969 of record CAXUEM010000063.1, read on the forward strand.
CTCAGCCCCGCACCTGCTGGGCATCGTTGAGCACTGAGCAGTGATAGGTGCTAGCCGCCGGCCTGTTCGTGGACCTGGGCAAGGTGTTGGCTACGCCTATGTTCGACCCGAACCGGTGTAGCAATTCTCATAAGAAGCTGTTTTTGAGTAATTTGACAAGCTGGGCGTACCGTTAGGCTGTTTGACAAAAGTTTCTATCTTTGTTTACTCTCTTAAAGAGAGAAGACCTGCTATTTTAAGGCCTTGAAAATACGTTTTAACCCTAAAAACCCTCGTTGTCATGGCTATCAAACCTGGTCCAAAACCCAATAAGCAAGATGGTACACCCGATGAAAGAAGGCGGGTTACTCCAGAAAACCAGCCAAAACACCCTGACTTAAAGCCTCACGAGCATAAGAAAGGCAAGTGATAGAATCACATCAGCCATCTACCTGAAGCCGTATTACAGGGATTTCGACTGCAATCCTTTCTCTGTCTACTACCCAAGAGCCCTCGCCCCAGCTGCTAAAAGCTTGTTGCGAGGGCTCTTGGCTTTGGGCACCTTCGTCAGCGTCCACGTTTGTCTGACAGCAACTGAGTGTTTCCCCGCAAGCATCAAAAACGCAAAAGAGCATGTCAGGCAGCGTTCCGCGGCGTCTACACTACATGGCGGGCCGTTTGGCAAACCAGGGGCGGGCCTGTTCTAACTGCCCGGCCAGTTGAAACAGCACGTCCTCGGCGCCGAACTTGGCGATGAACTGCACCCCGCAGGGCAACCCTTCGGCCGTCCAGTGCAGGGGCACCGACATGGCCGGTTGCCCGGTCAGGTTAGCCAGCTGGGTGTAAGGCGTCTTTTCCAGACTTTTCTCGGCTAGCTTATCGACCATGCCGGAGCGGCGTATCAGCCCGCCCAGCCCAAACCGGTTGACTACCCGCAGCAGGTTCTTCTCGAAGGGCTTCGGGGCCAGCTCGCCAATGCGTACCGGCGGCGCGGCCAGCGTGGGCGTCAGCAGCAGGTCGTAGGTTTGGTGGAAGCGGCCCATGCGGCGGGCGCTCTCGTTCCAGCCGTGGCGGGCCGCGGCAAAGTCGGCGGCGGTGTACGTGCGACCCAGCAGGCCCAGCAGCCAGGTGATGGGCTCCACGTCGGTGGGTCGGGCCGGCCGACCCAGATGCGCCGCCAGGGCCGCGATACTGGCCCCGGTTTCACCGAAGT
>CAXUEM010000063.1:12170-12532 GCA_964249885.1 uncultured Hymenobacter sp.
CGGCCCGGCCGTCGAAGGGCAGCGGCACCGGTACCAGCTCGTGGCCCAGGTTTTCGAGCAGTCGAGCTGCGTCCTGCACGGCCGCCGCGCATTCCGGGTGCAGGGCCGAGCCTAGCGGGTGGTCCAGGGTGAAGGCGATGCGCAGCCGGCCCGGGGGGCGGCTCACTTCCTCTAGGTAGGGCCGGGCTGGTGAGGGCAGAAAGTAGGGCGCGCCCACGTCCGGCCCCTGGGTGGCATCGAGCAGCGCCGCCCAGCGCTCGTGGTGCGCCCGTCCGATCTCCGCCCGCAGCGCTTCGCGCGCGGCGAACACGCGGTCGGGATGCACGGGTGTCAGCCGTTCGCCGATCGCCGCCTCGCTCGGC
>CAXUEM010000064.1:0-7133 GCA_964249885.1 uncultured Hymenobacter sp.
TCCAGGTAGCCCTCGGGATGGCCGGCGGGGGTGCGGGTGTTGTGCTTTGCAAACGAGCCCACGTAACCCGTGCCGGCGCGGCGGATTTCAGCCGGCCGGTCGGGCCACTTCACCAGCAGGGTGTTGGCGTCGGCTTGCTGCCAGTCCAGGCCGCCCAACTCGCCATACACGCGCAGGCGCACGTTGTTTTCCTCGCCGGCCGCAATCTGGGTGGCCGTGAGCACCGCGCTGGCGCCGTTGCTCAGGCGCAGCAGCACCGCGCCGTCGTCGTCGAGGCGGCGGCCCGGCACCACCATATTAATTTCGGCGCAGAGCTGCGTTACCTGCAGGCCCGTCACATACTCCAGCAGGTTAAAGGCGTGGGTGCCAATGTCGCCCATCGCGCCGGCCGCGCCGCTGCGGGCTGGGTCGGTGCGCCAGGCGGCCTGCTTATTGGCTCCGCCGGCCTCCGCCGGGCCGCTGAGCCAGCCCTGGGGGTACTCCACGTACACTTTGCGGATGGCGCCGAGCGTGCCGGCGGCGACGAGCTGCCGGGCTTCCTTCACCATGGGGTAGCCGGTGTAGGTGTGGGTCAGGCAGAGCTGCCGGCCGCTGGCTTCGGCCACCTGCCCCAGCGCCTTGGCCTCGGCCAGCGAGAAGGTCATGGGCTTGTCGAGAACGACGTGGAAGCCGCTTTCCAGCGCCCGCTGCGCCGGCTCGAAGTGCAGGTGGTTCGGCGTCACGATGCTGATGACCTGCACCCGCTCGGCGGCGGGCCGCTGCCGTTCGCCGTCAAGCAGCTCCTGGTAAGAATCGTACACCCGCTCCGGCGCCAACCCCAGCAGCACGCCCGTCGCCCGCGACGTGGCCGCGTCGCTGCTAAAGGCGCCGGCCGTGAGTTCGTACAGGCCGTCGAGGGCGGCGGCCAGGCGGTGAATGCCGCCGATAAAGGCGCCCGTGCCGCCGCCAATCATGCCCAGGCGTAGCTTCATATTTGTTGAGATGAGTTGTTTTTGAAGTGGTTGTCTGGCGGAAATTCCATTAGAAGACCGTCATGCTGAGCGCAGCGCAGCGGAGTCGAAGCATCTCTACCGCTGGCTAATCCAATCGTCAGGCGTCATTAACTACTCAGCGGTAGAGATACTTCGACTCCGGCTGCGCCTCCGCTCAGCATGACGGTCTTTCTTCGTTCACTAGGCTTTTCAAACTTCCACGCGGCCCTTTGCCTCGGCTAAAGTTATTTCTTCGGTGGCGGCGGCCGGCTGGTGCTGGTCTTTGAACAAAAGCAGGAACACGGCCAGCACGGCCGCCGCGATGCCGGCCGGAATCAGCCAGATGGTGCGCCAGTCGTGCAGGTTGTTGGCGGTTTGGTGGGCGTCCACAATCTGGCCCGACAGCAGCGAGCCGATGAGCATGCCGACGCCGTAGGTGGCCAGCGTGATAAAGCCCTGGGCCGCGCTTTTCGACTGCTCGCCGGCCAGGTTGTCGGTGTAAATCTGGCCCGTGACGAAGAAAAAATCATAGCAGATGCCGTGCACCACGATGCCCGCAATCAGCAGCCAGTAGGCCGAGTCGCCGTTGCCGTAGGCGAAAAACAGGTAGCGCACCACCCAGGCCAGCATGCCGATGGCCAGCATTTTCTTCACGCCCAGCCGCACGAAAAACACCGGAATCAGCAGCATAAACAGCACCTCCGACACCTGCCCCAGGCTTTGCACGCCGGCGGCTGACTTCATGCCCATCTCGTTCAGAAACGGATTAGTGAAGCCGTAGTAAAAGGACAGCGGCACGCAGATGGCCACCGAGGCTAGAAAGAAAATCAGGTAGGAACGGTTGCGCAGCAGGCCAATGGCCTCCAGGCCCAGCAGCTCACCCATCGTGATGGGACCCGCCCGCTTGACGGGCGGCGTGGCCGGCAAGGTGAAGCTGAACACCCCCAGCAGGGCCGCCGCGCCGCCCGCCATCCGGAACGTCAACTCCAGCTGGCCGCCCTGCTCCCAGTTCAGCCAGCCGATGGTGAGGCCCGCCACAATCCAGCCCAGCGTGCCCAGCACCCGGATGGTGGCAAATTCCTTTTGTGGGTTCTGCATCTGCCGGAAGGAAATGGAGTTCACCAAAGCCAGCGTGGGCATGTACAAAATCATGTACGTCAGGATGTAAGGGTAAAAGGCGCCGAAATCCGGCGCCGTGGAGGCCAGCCAGAGCAGGGCCGCGCCGGCCAGGTGCAGCACGCCCAGAATCTTCTGAGCCGAAAAAAACCGGTCCGCAATCAGCCCGATGATAAACGGCGCCACAATGGCCCCAATGGACTGCGTGAGAAACGCCGTGCCCACCTGCGTGCCCGTGGTGTTCAGGTTTTTGAGCAGGTAAGTTCCCAGCGTCACAAACCAGGCGCCCCAGATGAAGAACTCCAGAAACATCATCACCGAGAGCTTAATGCGGATAGTCGGGGTCATAAACGGGGGAGGAGGGAAGGATAAGTAAAAACTAGCACGTCATGCTTTGGCTGCGCTCCGCATGACGTGCTTCTGGAAAGGCAAAGAGATAACGCAGCTCCACGAAATAATCAAGTAGCCCAGGCGCGGTCGCCTTTTTTGTAGGGCACGTCGCCGTCGTAGCGGCCGGGCACGGGCGAGTAGCGCAGGGCCTGGGTGGCGCCGATTTCCGAAGTGAAGTAGCCCAGCAGGGTCAGCTGCTTCATCATGCGGAAGTAGTGGCTGGGGTCGTCGGGGCGCTGGTTGGCGGTGAAGGCTTTCTGCTCGGCGTCGAGCCGCGTGAGCAGGGCCGTGCGCTGGGCGGCGTTGCAGGCCAGAAAGGCTTTGCCGTGCTGCTGCTGGCTTTCCTGGTCGAGCTTGCGGAGGCCGTCGAGGAAGATTTTCTGGTCGGCCGGCTCGTAGCAGTCCCGCACCATCACGGCCATGAAGCTGCCCACCTGCGCGGCCTTGGCGCCCGGCGTTTTGGTGGTGGGCAGGATGGTTTCGCCCACCTCATCGAGTAAGTTTATCTGGCTGGCGTTCAGGAAAGGCTTTTCCTTCTTAGCGGGCGCCTCGGTTTTGGCCTCTTCCTTTTTGGCCGGCGAAGAACAGCCGCTCAGGAAAAAATCGGCTCCGATGACGGTGCCGCCCATGAGCAGGGCCACGCGGGCGAGGGCGTCTCTGCGGTTCATAATGAGGTCGTTATTGGTTGTGTAGTTAGTTGTTGGTTGTGAGTCGTCCGGGCGGCCTCCCCGGCGTGCTACCCCCTGCTGGCCCGGCCGACGGCCGCTCAAACTCAGCTGTTCTGCCTTTTCAGCTCGCCCACGGCGTGGTCCACGGCGCGGGCGGTAAGGGCCATGTACGTCAGCGAGGGGTTCTGGCAGGCGGCCGAAGTCATGCAGGCGCCGTCGGTCACGTACACGTTGGGCGCGTCCCAGACCTGGTTGTGCCGGTTGAGCACCGACGTTTTGGGGTCGCGGCCCATGCGGGCGGTGCCCATCTCGTGGATGCCGCCGCCGAGCGTGTAGCCGTTGTTGTAGGACTTCACGTTCTTCAAACCCGCTTTTTCTAGCATTTCCTGGGCGTCCTGCATCATGTCGATGCGCATTTTCTGCTCGTTGTCGCGGATGCTGGCGTCGATGGCCAGCACGGGCAGGCCCCACTTGTCTTTCCGGGTTTTGTCGAGCGCAACCTGGTTGTCGTGGTAGGGCAGGACTTCGCCGAAGCCGGTCAGGCCCAGCGTCCACTTGCCCGGCTCGGTCAGAGCGTCCTTGTACTCGCCGCCGATGTTCATTTCCGGGATTTCGCGCGCCCAGCCCTCGCGGCCCGCTCCGCCCTGGTAGCCGAAGCCGCGCAGGTAGTCGCGCTTATCCCCGAACAGGTTGCGGAAGCGCGGCACGTAAATGCCGTTGGCCCGCCGGCCGTACACATACTTGTCGTCGAAGCCCTCCACGTCGCCGCGGGCGCCGGCCCGGAAGTGGTGGTCCATCAGGTTGTGGCCCAGCTCGCCGCTGCTGCTGCCCAGCCCGCCGGGCCACACGTCGGTGGCCGAGTTCAGCAGTACCCAGGTCGAGTTCAGCGTGGAGGCATTGAGGAAAATAACCTTGGCGAAGTACTCGGTCGTCTGATTGGTTTCGGCGTCGAGCACCTCCACGCCGGTGGCGCGCTTGGTGTCCTTGTCATAAAGAATGCGCGTGACGATGGAAAACGGCCGCAAGGTGAGGTTGCCGGTGGCCACGGCGGCCGGCAGCGTGGCCGACTGGGTGCTGAAATACGCTCCGAACTGGCAGCCCAGCCAGCACTTGTTGCGGTACTGGCAACTCACGCGGTTGTGGTGGGGCTGGGTGATGTTGGCCGTGCGGCCGATGACCATGCGGCGGTGGGCGTAGTGCTTTTTGAGGCGGGCGGCTACGTCTTTTTCCACGCAGTTCATTTCCATCGGTGGCATAAACTCGCCGTCGGGCAGCTGCGGCAGGCCTTCCTTCGAGCCGCTGATGCCGGCAAATTTCTCGACGTGGCTGTACCAGGGCGCCAACTCCTTGTAGCGGATGGGCCAGTCCACGGCGATGCCGTCCTTGGCGTTGGCCTCGAAGTCATACTCGCTCCAGCGGTACGACTGCCGCCCCCAGGTCAGGGAACGCCCGCCCACGTGGTAGCCCCGAAACCAGTCGAAGGGCCTGACCTCGACGTAGGGGCTTTCCTTTTCATCGACCCAGTAATTCAGGTTGCTCTCGTTCAGGGTGTAGTCGCGTTTGAGCACGGGGTGGTCGGCCATCATCTGCTGGGTTTTGCCGCCGCGGTGGGCAAAGTCCCAGGGGTCCTTGTTGGCGTTCACGTAGTCCTTGATGTGCTCGATGTTGCGCCCGCGCTCCAGCATGATGGTTTTCAGGCCCTTCTCGGTCAGCTCCTTGGCCGCCCAGCCCCCGCTGATGCCCGAGCCAATTACGATGGCGTCGTAGGTATTCGTGCTCATAGCGCAACCGGAAAAGCAAGTGGCTGGAAATTAATAGGAAAGCAAGGTAAGTAAAATCCCTGCTTATTTTCCGCAACCGATTGCGGGCGGGAGAAAAAGAACCTCTGCCGGCCGGATTTCGCCAGCTTGCTACCCCCTGCTGGTGTGCCCGACCGCCGGTCGGAGCGCCGGCGGCTAGCGGGCCGCAACGGGTGCCGAGGCAATGACTTGCGCGCCCAGCTTCTGTTTGAATTATATACTGATTGGTTTGATTCGCTTTTTCCGGCCTGGGGGCCGGGCCGGACCTTTGTGGTGCCGCTGCCGCCATGTGCTGCGCGCCGGCCGGCCGTAAAAAAGAATCAGCTCGCCTTACCTGACCCACGCGTTATGAGCCAGTTTATCGAAAAGCCAGCGCCGGGCCTCCACCGCCGCGACCTGCTGAAAACCGGGTTGCTGCTGGCCGGAAGCGCCCTGTTGCCGGCCGTTAGCGCCAAAGCAATGGCCGCGCCGGCGGCAGCTCGCGCCGCTTCGCCCGCCGACCAAGTGAGCACCCGGCGCAAGCTGGGCGCGCTGGAAGTTTCCAGCCTCGGCCTGGGCGTGCAGAACATGAGCCGCACCTACCAGACGACCGTTCCGGGCCGGGCCGAAATGCACCGCATCATCCGCACCGCCTACGAGCGCGGCGTTACCTTCTTCGATGCCGCGGAGGCCTACGGGCCGTGGGAGGTGGAGCGCATCCTGGGCGAGGCGGTGGCTCCGTTTCGCAACAAAGTCGTGGTGGCCACCAAGTTTGGCTGGAACATCGACCAGCAAACCGGGCAGCGTTTGCCGGGCCTCAACAGCCGCCCCAACCACGTCAAGGTCGTGGTGGATAATATGTTGCAACGCCTGCGCACCGACCGCATCGACCTCTTATACCAGCACCGCGTGGACCCGGCGGTGCCCATTGAGGATGTGGTGGGCGCCATCCAAGACTTGATTAAGCAAGGCAAAGTGCTGCACTACGGCCTGTCCGAGCCGGGCCTGCAAACCCTGCGGCGCGCCCACGCGGTTCATCCGGTGACGGCCATCCAGAACGAGTACTCCCTGCTCTGGCGGGGGCCGGAGGCGGCGGTGCTGCCGCTCTGCCAGCAGTTGGGCATCGGGTTTGTGCCGTGGAGCCCGCTGGGCGTGGGCTTTCTCACCGGCGCCCTCGACGCCCAAACCCGGTTCGCGCCCGGCGACATTCGCGGCAGCGAGTCCCGGTTTGCGCCCGAAAACCTGCCCGCCAACCTGGCCCTCGTGGAGCTGGTAAAACGCTGGGCAAGCCGCAAACAAGCCACGCCCGCTCAGCTTTCCCTGGCCTGGCTGCTGGCGCAGCAACCCTGGATTGTGCCCATCCCCGGCACTACGCAGCTGGCGCAGCTGCTGGAAAATAACGGAGCCGCGGCCTTCCGGCTCACGGCCGACGACTTGAAGCAATTCAACGCGGAGCTGGCCAGCGCTCAAATCAAGGGCGAGCGGCTGCCGCCGATGGTGCTTCAGTTTTCGGGGGTGGAAGCCGCCCCCAAAGCCTAACTCATCCTACCCCCTGCTGGGTCAGTGCTACCTGGCCCAGCAGGGGGTAGGATGGGCTGCCAGCCGGCTGGTCTGACTGTTCACCGTTAAATAAGTAAATCATTAATCATTTTGAAAACGTCCCTCCTGGCCCTGGGCCTGCTTTTCGCCGGTAGGCAGCTAGCCTGTGCGCAGGCCAAACTACCCGACCCGGCAGCCCCCGTAACCCTCACCGAAGAGGAACGGGAGCTGCTGACGCTCTCTAAAACCAAATGGACGTGGATGGCCGATAAAAACGTGGCGCCGCTGAGTGAGCTGTTCAAAGACAATTGCGTTTTCGTGCACATGGGCGGTAGCTGGGGCAAAACCCAGGAGCTAGCCGTCATCCGGGGCGGCATGATTTGGTACAAGAAGGCGGAGGTGTACGCGGCTGCGGTGAACATATCCGGCAACACCGCCATCCTGCTCAACGACATTGATTTGGTGGCAATGGTCGGGGGAAACGAAGCCATCAACCCCTTCATGGTGACGGAAGTCTACATCAAAGAGCAGGGCAGATGGAAGCTGGGCTCCCTCACGTTTTCCCGGTTGGTGAGGCCCGTCAAACTGACCAGCGCCCCGGGCCAGCCGCCGGCGCCGCGCTAGCCCCAGGAGGCCCGCCGGCAACGCCCAACGTCGCCTGGGAGAAGAGC
>CAXUEM010000064.1:7143-12223 GCA_964249885.1 uncultured Hymenobacter sp.
GGGCTGGGCCATCACGAACACCCGGTCGCCGGGGAGGACCTGGTAGTTCGAGCGGGTGTTCCCGCGGCGGGTGATCCCCTTCCAGTCCACGGGCAGGATCTGGTCCCCCACCCCGGCCGGGGGGGGGGCAGCTACCCCCTGCTGGCTTGTCCCGTTTGCGGGTTATCTGGCGCTACTGCCCCGAACGGGTTTCTAGGTCAGCGTATTCCGCCGAAAGGTGAGTGGGGTGGTGCCAGTGTGTTTCTTGAAGAAGATGTTGAAGTACGTGGGGTACTCGAAGCCCAGGCTGTGGGCTATTTCGGCCGTGTTCCAGGAGGTGTGGTGCAGCAGGGCTTTGGCTTCGCCGATGACCCGCTCGGCAATGTGCGCGGTGGTGGGTTTGCCCGTCACTTCCTTCACCGCCCGGTTGAGGTGATTAATGTGCACGCCCAGCTGATTGGCGAAATCATGAGCGGTTTTCAGGGCAAGCGGCTGGTGGGGATTTTCAACCGGAAACAGCCGCTCCAGCAGCTCCTGAAACAGGGCCGTTATCCGAAACGAGGCGTTTTTGTGCTGCACGAAGCTCTCGGTCGGCTGCATACGTAGCGCCTCGTGAATGAGCAGCTGCAGGTAGGTGCGAATCAGGTCGCCCTTGTAGAGATACTCAGATTCCTGCTCAGCCAGGATTTTCTGATAAATGCCCTTGGCGTAAGCCGCCTGCTCGGCGCTGAGGTGGAAAACGGGTGTGCCGCCGACTTTGAACAGCGGCGACTGCTGCAAGCTTTCCGAGCGGTCGTTTTCCCGCATAAACGCCTCGGTGAACAGGCAGGAGCAGCCCGTGAGCCGGGCATCGCGCAGCTCGACGGAGTAGGGAATGTGCGGATTGGCGAACATCAGGCTAGGGCCGCTGATGGCCATGCTACAGTCTGCGTAGTGCACCGTGCAGGGGCTGGTAACCAGCGCCACCTTGTAAAAGTCGCGGCGTCGGTACGGGTGTACCGGGCCAATGGCCGTGTCCACCTCGTAGGCCTTGAACCCCCGCCGCTTCAATTCCTGGGGGTTTACATCCTGGTGGCTGCTGGTTGGTTTGGCGGCGAGGGTTGCTCCGTGGCTCATGGCATTTATTTTATTTATAAATATAATACTATACTAGCGCTGCGTCAGCCGGGAAAAGATAAGCCGGGCGCCAGGCGCCCGGAGCCGGGTAGCTGATTGGCGGCGCCTCGGCGGCGAACCACAATTTGAAATGGAATAGATTATATCAAGCTAGTTTACTTAATGCTGGCGCTGTTGCTCACAAAGGCGATTTTCTTACTGTCCGGCGACCACGAGGGCGTGTTCATCGTGCCCTGCCCGCCATAGACGTAGGCAATGACCTTGGGCTCACCGCCACCGATAGGCAGCAGCCGCAGGTACACGTGCCGGTAGAACGGATGGTCGCCGGCGGCCACTTCTTCCTTGAGAAACGAGACGAAGGCAATCCACTTGCCATCGGGCGAGATGTGCGGAAACCAGTCGTAAAAATTGCCTTTCGTAACGGGCTCCTGCTGGCTGCCATCGGGTTTCATGCGCCAAATCTGCATGGCGCCGGTGCGTACCGAGTTGAAGTAAATGTATTTGCCATCGGGCGTGTACTCGGCGCCGTCGTCGAGGCCGGGCGCGGTGGTGAGGCGCGCCTCGGGGCCGCCGATGGCGGGGATGCGGTAGATGTCGAAATCCTTGTTTCGCAAGCCGATGAAGAGCAAACTCTTGCCGTCCGGCGACCAGCCGTGCAGGTACGAGGGGCCGGTAGTCGTGACCTGCCGCGGGGTGCCGCCGGTGGCCGGCACCGTGTACACGATGGAACCGCCCAGCTTCGGCACCTCGCTGCTCAGGCCCAGCATCTTGCCGTCGAAGGAAAGCACGTGGTCATTGTTGTTGTTTTTCACGGCGCCGGTGGGCAGCACCTTGGCCTGGCGCGAGGCCAAATCCAGCCGGTACATCAGGCCCTCGCTGTTGTAGAGCAGGCTTTTGCCGTCGAGCTGCCAGTTGGGCGCCTGCAAGGACTTGGGCGAGGTGAACACGACTTCCCGGTGGCCGCTGGCAATGTCGAGCACCTCCACGCTGCTGCCCAGGTACTCCTGGTTGGCCACCAGTGTGGCCGGGGCCGGCGCCCCCACGCGCACATCGCGGAACACCGCCGTTTCGGTTACGTCCGGGTTGTGCGCGCCCACGAACAGGCCCACGTACACCTCATCGCCGAGGGTGATATTGGCCACCTGCTCGGTCACGAACGGCTGGCCGAAGCGCGCCACCCGCATGGTGAGCGTGGTGCCGGTTCGTTCGAGCTGGAGGATGTCGGCGTGGGTGACTTTCGAGCGAGTCTCCTCGGTCGGCCCGCCGGTGGCTTTGCGAAATTGTAGCGAAGTCAGCCCGTCGCCGTGCACGGCGGCGCTCACCTGCGCCGCGTTGGGAGCCAGGCTCTGGCGCACCATCCAGCCGATTTTGCGGTGCGGGTCCGCGCCCTCGCGCCCCACGAACTCGGCGCGGGCGTACACCAGGAAGTCGCCCTTCACCTTCTTGTAGGCAAACCGGAATTCGTCGTGCTCGCCCCATACGTTTTGCCCGGCGCCGGAGAGAATGTACTGCTGCGTGGCCGGCACATACGTGGCCGCGCCCGCCTTCACGCCGCGCCCGCCGATGTCCTGGCTGCCGTCGAAAACGCCCAGGGGCTGCTGCGCCCGCGCGCTGAGACTGAGCCCGACCAGCAGGGGGGGCAGAAGGAAGCGGATAGTCATTGAGGGTTTGATAAAAGGCTGACTGTGAAGAGCAGAGCACGGGGACAACGCTCGCAGCTTACTCTTTTGCAATTTTCTGCGCTAACGTTGCTTATACCCTGCTGGCACGGGCCACCGTAGCGGCAAACCGCGCGCCGCACCCGGCACAAATCTATTTTATTCAGGGAATCGTTCAGCGAGAGCGCCGCAGTAGACTAGGGGAAAGTAGCGAATAAAATGGTAATCTTTGTCTGAGAACCCCGCAATCGTTTTCATTGCCGGAATTGTTTATCCATCCGTGAGTTGCACGAGTGCAGTATCAAAGGCAACACTCCGAGTCGGGTCGTCAAAATCAGAAAATCACTCATCACTCAATGCCCTTCTCTTCCCGGCTAAAATGCCGCTCCTGGGTTTTCGCGGCCAGCTTGCTTGGCGCTGCGCCGGCTTTCGCCCAAACCTACAAAGACCCCAAGGCGCCGGTGGAGGAGCGGGTGAAGACCCTGCTGGCCAGCATGACCTTGGAGGAAAAGCTCGATTACATCGGCGGCTACAAGTACTTTTCCATCCGCGGCATTGAGCGGCTGGGCCTGCCCGAAATCCTGCTCAGCGACGGCCCGGTGGGTTTGCGCGGCGAGGGCAAGTCCACGGCCTACCCGGCCTCGGTGCTCACGGCCGCGACCTGGGACGTGAATGCGGCCAACGCGCTGGGCCGGGCGCTGGGCCAGGATTCGCGGGCCCGCGGCGTGCACGTGCTGCTGGGGCCGGGTGTGAACATCTACCGCGCGCCGATGAACGGGCGCAACTTCGAATACCTGGGCGAGGACCCGTTTCTGGCCGGGCAAATGGCGGTGGGCTACATCAAGGGTGTGCAGAGCCAAGGCGTGGTGGCCACGGTGAAGCACTTCGCCGGCAACAACCAGGAGTGGGACCGCAATCACGTCAGCTCCGACATCGACGAGCGCACCCTGCAGGAAATCTACCTGCCCGCCTTCAAGGCGGCCGTCCAGCAGGGCCAGGTGGGCGCCGTGATGAACAGCTACAACCTCCTGAACGGCGTGCACGCCACCCAGAACGAGCACCTCAACAACGATATTCTCAAGGGCGCCTGGAAGTTCGACGGCATCCTGATGTCGGACTGGGTTTCGGTGTATGATGGCGTGGGCGCGGCCAAGGGCGGCCTGGATTTGGAGATGCCCTCGGGCGAGTTTATGAACCGGAAAAACCTGCTGCCGGCCATCCAGCAGGGGGTGCTGAAGGAGGAAGTCATTAACGACAAGGTGCGGCGCATTCTGCGCATTATTTTCCGCTACGGCTTCTACGACAAGCCGGTGCTGGACCGGTCCATCCCGGCCGACAACCCCGCCACCGTGGCCGCCGCCCTGAATCTGGCGCGCGGCGGCATCGTGCTGCTGAAAAACGAGCAGAATACGCTGCCCTTTACCAGTAAGATTAAATCGGTGGCCGTTATCGGGCCGAATGCCAAGGCCTATACGGCCGGCGGCGGCAGCTCCTTAGTGGAGCCTTTTCGCACCGTCTCGCTGGTGCAAGGCCTGGAGGCGGTGGGCGCCGGCACCAAAATAACCTACGCGGCGGGCAGCCTGCCGCCGCTGGCCGACTTCGCCGCCACTACGCCCTTTTTCACCGCGCCCGGCTCGAAAGAGGCGGGGCTGAAGGCCGAATATTTCGCCAACCAGAAGCTGGAGGGCAAGCCGGTCGCGACGCGCACCGAGAAAGTCGTGGCCCACGTCTGGCCCGATGCGCCCGACGTGCCCGGCCTGCCCGCCGACCATTTCTCGGCCCGCTACACCGGCGTGCTGCGGCCCACAAAGTCGGGCCTGTATAAGTTTGGAGTGAAGAGCGACGACGGCGCGCGCCTCTACCTTGATAATAAGCTGGTTATCGACCAGTGGCACGACCAGGGCCCGACGCAGTACAACGTGTCGCAGCAGCTCGAAGCGGGCCGGGAATACGCCGTGAAGCTCGAATATTTCGAGAATGGCGGCGGGGCCGAAGTCACTCTGGCCAGCTACATCGAGGTTATCGACTTCAGCGAGGCTACCCGCGCCGCCGCCGGTGCCGACGTAGCCGTGCTGGCCCTGGGCTTCAACAACAATCTGGAAAGCGAAGGCTCGGACCGCACCTTCGACCTGCCTGAGGCCCAGCTCGCCCTGCTCAAAGCCGTAACCCAGGCCAACCCCAACACGGTGGTGGTACTCAACGCTGGCGGCAACGTGCGCATGGACTGGCTGCCGCAGGTAAAAGCCCTGGTGCACGCCTGGTACCCGGGCCAGGAAGGCGGCACGGCCGTGGCCGAGGTGCTCTTCGGCAAGGTGAACCCCAGCGGC
>CAXUEM010000064.1:12233-12527 GCA_964249885.1 uncultured Hymenobacter sp.
TTCGAGCGCCGCTGGGAAGACAACCCCACCTTCAACAACTACTACGACCCCGACAAGGACAAGCGCGTGCCGTACAAGGAAGGCCTGAACGTGGGCTACCGCTACTACGACCAAAGCCCGGTGAAGCCGCTGTTCCCGTTCGGCTTCGGCCTGAGCTATACCACGTTCAAGTACTCCAATCTGAAAGTCACGAAGACCGGCAACGCCGCGGCCAGCGTCAGCTTCACCATCACCAACACCGGCCCGGCCGATGGGGCCGAAGTGGCGCAAGTGTACGTGCATCAGGTGAAAAGC
>CAXUEM010000065.1:0-1385 GCA_964249885.1 uncultured Hymenobacter sp.
GCCAGCCCCAGCGCCCCGGCGTAGCCAATGACTATGCCCAGCCAGCTGCCGCCAAAATCATCCGGCAGCAGCAGCGTCAGGCCTATCATGCCCAGTGTGTAGGTAATGCTGCCCCACAGCGCTGTGCGGGCCGCCGCCGGCTGCCCCACATCGCGCAGGTTCCGGGCAATAAGCGCGCCGCCCGCCACGGCACTGAACAGCATAGAAAATATCCGTACCGCCCGCGCCGAGTACAGCGGCTGGTTTGCCGCAGTCGGCGGCGTAGTGACCGAAACTGGCTCCATAGGCTTGCTTAGAATGGCGGCTCCTCGTCCCGCGCCATATTGCCCTTCGGGAAGGGCGTGGGGCTGGGCGCGTCGTTAATCTTCGAGCCCAGCCGGATGGTGTTGGGCGCGTAGCTGCTCCCCCCTGCTGGCTCGTTGTCAAAGTTGCTGCTGGGCAGGCCGCCGGGGCTGAAGGCGGGCACCCCGCCGCCCTCCAGGGCAAAGGCGCCGTCGCCGTCGAGGTCGGCAAACTTGGTGAAGCGGCCGATAAACTTGAGCTGCACGGTTTCCAAAGAGCCGTTGCGGTGCTTGGCGATGATAACCTCCCCGGTGCCCTGCGTGGGGTTGCCCATCTCGTCCTCGGTAATCTTGTAGTATTCCGGCCGGTACAGGAAGATAACCATATCGGCGTCCTGCTCGATGGAGCCCGATTCGCGCAGGTCACTCAGCTGAGGCTTTTTGTCGCCGCCGCGGGTTTCCACCGAGCGCGAAAGCTGCGAAAGCGCAATCACCGGCACGCTCAACTCCTTGGCGATGCCCTTGAGGGCCCGCGAGATAGAAGCAATTTCCTGCTCCCGATTGCCGCCGCGCCCGTCGGTGTTGCCCGACATGAGCTGCAAATAGTCGACAATAATCAGGGCCACATCGTGGTGGGCCTTCAGGCGCCGGCACTTGGTGCGCAACTCCCGGATGCTGAGGGCGGGCGTGTCGTCGATGAAAATCGGTGCCGCCGACAGGGCCGCGATTTTGTGGTTGAGCTGCGCCCACTCGTAGTCGGCCAAGCTGCCCTTCTTAATCTTCTCCGAATCCAGCTCGGCCTCGGCCGAAATCAGTCGGTTGACCAGCTGCAGCGACGACATTTCCAGCGAGAAGATGGCCACGGCCTTGCCAAAGTCCACGGCCGCGTTGCGCATGGCCGAAACCACGAAAGCCGTGTTGTGCGTCACGGTCATGTCCTGCAGCAGAAACAGCCGGTTGCCGTCAATCTCGAAGCCGTAATAATCGTCCTCGCCGTCGGCCTCCAGCGTGATGCCCGTCATCCGCCAGTCTACGGGGCTGTTCCAGGGTTGAGCTTTTTTGCGCTCGATGCGCACCGGCACCCGGTTGATGTCGCCGTAGATG
>CAXUEM010000065.1:1395-3203 GCA_964249885.1 uncultured Hymenobacter sp.
CGGTAGGCCTCGCTCTCATAGCCGATGCTGGCAATGTTGGCTTTTTTCTTAATGAGCGAGGTACGGAAGCCCAACGTGTCAGCCAGAAACTTGATTTGCCGGGCCAGCTCGTAGTTTTTCTGGGTTATTTCGTAGCCGTTCGAGACCGGGTCGAGGTGGCCGTCGGCGTCAATCAGGCCGGCCAGCAGACGCAGGCGGTTGGTTTCCGAGTTAATCAGGTAGCGCGGCGGGATGTGCTTGTTGCCCAGCACCTCCAGTTGCCGCAGCTCATGCTGCAAAGAGTATTGCTGCAGGCTCCCCCCCTGCTGGCCACGCGTAATGCCGTAGCTGTTGCAGCGGTTGGCAGCCGTGCCCACCGTCACCTGCATGTTCAGCGCGCCGGCGTATTCGTGCAGGTAGTCAATGATTTCGGCGTCCTGGCCGGTGATGCGGCAATCGTTGCTGGAGCCGTCGCCCAACCAGACGCCCAGAAAATATGGGTCAAGCGGCAAGTCTTTTTCGGCGAATTCCACGGCCACTTTGTAGCCCTTGTAGTTCGAGCGAAACTTCGGCCCCTTGGCCAGATAGTCTTTGACCGTAATGTTGAGCACGTCGCCGTGGCGGTGCGGGCCCTCGTTGCGCGAGCGTTTAAGCGAGAGAATGTGGCTCTCGTTCACGCGGTAGTCGTCGCCCTTGTTTTGGCGCACCCAGTACATCTGCTCGCGGCCGCGGGCAATGCTCAGCACCCGGCGCGGGGTCGAGTCATCGCCCATCAGCAGCTCGCCGGCCTGCACGTCTTCCACCTTGCGCAGCGTGCCATCGAACATGAGCACCTGAGTGCCTTTGCCCAGGCACTTACCCATGCCTGGCCGCGCCGCAACTATCACCAAGTCAGAATTTTGCCAGCCGCTCGTCACGCGGTCCAGGGCCGAGAAGCCGCTGGGCACGCCGGTCAGGCCGTCTTTCTGGTTTTTCTTTTCTTCCAGCTCCTTGATGGCCTTACCCATCAGGGAGCGCATGTCGTCGAAGTTCTTGCGGATGTTGGACTCCGAGATTTCGTAGAGCGACTGCTCGGTCTTATCCAGCAGCTCAAACACGTCGGTCGTGTCCTCGAAGGCGTCGCGCTGAATCTCGCTCGACACCCGAATCAGCTCCCGCTTGATGGCGGCCTCCGTGATGATGCGGGCGTGGTACTCCACGTTGGCCGCTGAGTTCACCTTGTAAGTCAGGTTACCCACGTAGGGCGCGCCGCCGGCGGCCTCCAGCTCGCCCATCTCGCGCAGCTCCTGCACCACCGTGAGCACGTCAATCGGCTCCGACTTATCGAACAGATTCAGGATGGCCTTGAAAATGCGCTGGTTGCCGTCCTTGTAGAAGCTGATGGGCTTGAGAATGTCGATGACCGTGGTCAGGGCGTCTTTCTCCAGCATCAGGGCTCCGAGCACGGCTGCCTCCAGCTCCAGGGCCTGGGGCGGCAGCTTGCCCGAAGGCCCGCCCTGGTAGGCCAGCGGGGCCGAGCGGCCCGCCAGCGCGGCTTTGGCGCGGGCAGCAGATTGTTTGAGGCGGTCGTCCATCCGGTCGTTCATGGGGCAAAGCGGCGCGGGTGCCGGGCGCCGAATAACAAAGCTAACCCCAAACCCGGGCAAAGTTTTGGCTGGATTTTTCGTTTTTTCTGCTTATGTACGGGGGTGCTTGCCGGCCAGCCGGGGGTGCGCGGCGGGCCCGGCTGGCGTACTTTCGCCGCCCGGCCCGGCCCAGCGGCGGTGGCCGGCTCATCTGCTTTTTTCCTCGCCGAATGGCTGATTCTCCAGCACAAGTTTCTGATTCTA
>CAXUEM010000065.1:3213-10142 GCA_964249885.1 uncultured Hymenobacter sp.
TCGGTTGCCTCGCCCGAGCGCCTGCACCTGATTGCCGTGGGCGGCAGCATCATGCACAATCTGGCCCTGGCCCTGGCCCGCCGCGGCGCCCAGGTCACGGGCTCCGACGACGAGATTTTCGAGCCCGCCCGCTCGCGCCTGGCCGCCGCCGGCCTGCTGCCCGAAGCCGAAGGCTGGGACGAAGCCCGCGTGACGCCCGACCTGACGGCCATCATCGTGGGCATGCACGCGCGGGCCGACAACCCCGAGCTGCTCCGGGCCCAGGCGCTGGGACTGAAAATCTACTCTTTCCCGGAGTACATCTACGAGGCCAGCCGCGACAAGCAGCGCGTGGTCATCGGCGGCTCGCACGGCAAAACCAGCATCACGGCCGCCATTTTGCACGTGCTGCGGTTTCACGGCCTGCAGTTCGACTACGCCGTGGGCGCCCAGCTGGCCGGCTTCGATTTAATGGTGCAGCTGACCGAGGAAGCGCCCATCATCATCATTGAGGGCGACGAGTACCTGTCCTCGCCCGTGGACCGGCGGCCGAAGTTTCACCTCTACCAGCACCACATCGGCGTGATTTCGGGCATCAGCTGGGACCACATCAACGTGTTCCCGACCGAGGAAAACTACCGCGAGCAGTTCCGCATCTTCGCCGATATGACGCCCAAGGCCGGCGTGCTCATTTATGACCGCGACGACGAGCAGGTGCAGCTCGTGACCGTGCCCACCAACCCCGACGTGACCTACGTGGGCTACGGCCCGCACGAGCACGTCATCCGCGACGGGCGCACGTATCTGCTCACCAAGAAAGACGAGGAAGTGCCCGTGCAGGTGTTCGGCGCCCACAATCTGCGCAACATCTCGGCGGCCAAGGAAGTGTGCAAGCAGCTGGGCATCAAGGGCAAGGACTTCTACCGCGCCATTGAAACCTTCCCCGGCGCGGCCCGCCGCCTGGAGTTGCTGCAGGCCGGCGAAACCTCGGTGGTGTATAAGGACTTTGCCCACGCCCCGAGCAAGCTCAAGGCCACGGCCACGGCTCTGAAGCAGCAGTTTCCGCAGCGCCGCCTCGTGGCCTGCCTGGAGCTGCACACCTTCAGCTCGCTTAACCCGGCGTTTCTGCCGCAGTACGCCCACTGCTTCGACGCGCCCGACGTGGCCGTGGTGTACTTCAACCCGCAGGTGCTGGCCCACAAACGCCTGCCGCCGCTGGCCGCGGAGCAGGTGGTCGAGGCATTTCAGCGGCCGGATTTGCGCGTATTCACCGACAGCCGGGAGCTGGCCGCTTACTTAGAAAGCGAAACCTGGGCCGACACTAACCTGCTGCTCATGTCGTCGGGCACCTTCGACGGGCTGGATTTGATGGCGCTGGCCCGGCGGGTGGTGGGTTGAGCCGCTTCAGCACTGGGCTGAGGCTGGATGTAAAAGCTGCCTTGCAATTCTGGAAACTCGCTCCGTTCGGGTGAAACGAGGATGCCGCAACCAACAAAAAATATTTCCTCCACCCGCAAGCGAAAATCAAGTATCATGTCTCTACGCTACATTTAACTAATTATATCCGCTTCTAAGCTGCTTGTTCTAAATTACTTGCTCCTATCCAATGAAAACGCTGCACTTGCTGCCCGTGCTGGGGCTGGCTTTGCTGGTATCGCCTTGCTTCGGGCAGAGGGTGGCACTCACCGGGGGGTATCAGTACCTGGGGCAGGAAGCGTTTCGGGGTGTGCCGATGGTGGGTATTAATGTCTTGCTTCCGGTTGGGCAGCATGTCACTGTTGGTCTGCTGACTACCGCCGGCCGGGCCCGGCAGGTGCAGCCATTTTACATCTGGAATTTCGGGGGAGGCCGTACAGTGGATAGGGTACACAATCACTATATGACCGCAGAAATCCTGCTCGGCTGTCACTTTGACCTAACCCAGCGCCTGGGCCTTGTAGTGGGTCCAACACTGGGCTTGGCAGCCGTAGGCCGGCGCGAGCAGAGCACTTCGACCAAGGCTATGGGCGGCCTGTGGGCTGGCGCTACTTACCGGAACATCTTGGGCGGGCGCTTTAACCTGGAGGCAGCAGTACATCCGCAGCAATTAGCCCAAGGACCTGAGGAGGAAGATGGAAATTCCACCTTTGCCGCCATCAGTCCGAGAGTGTTGGGAGTGCAAGCCGGCGTTTCCTACAACCTGCGGAAATAGCTGCTAGTGGCAGTTGCTGCAAGGCGTCCCTGCCCTCGCTCCGCCGCGTATTACTAAAACAGGTACTATTTTTTCTTAGGCCCGGAGTCATTGGTCAGCAGCACGGCGAGGGCCGTGAGCGAGAGGCGGATAAGCCATTTGCCGGTCGTGTTCACGGCGTGGCGGGCGTAGCGGCGGCCGCGGCGGGCCGGCGGGTGAAGAGCGAGTTAGCGGGCTCTACGCGCAGGTCGCAGCGCGAGCCGCCGGAGTTGTCGGTGCAGGTGGTGCCCACGATGCGGGGGCCCTCGAAGTTGAAGGTGCAGGAACTGCAGCCCACGCCGTTGAGAATGTAGCGCTCGGTGGCCGAGCTCAGGGAGAACGTGTTGTCGCCGCCGTTCTGCAGCGGCAGGGCCATGGCCCGGAACATGCCGTTGCGCAGGCCCATGCCCACCAAAAAGTAGCCGCTGGCGTCGCGGCCCTTGCCCGGGGCCTTGCGCACCATTACCTTGTCAATCACGGTGCCGTCGTTGAACTGCCGGATAAAGGCCTTGGCCAGTTCGGCCTGCGGGGTGGTGTATTCCATTTTGCCTAAATCATTGAGGCGGGCTATCTGCCGGCTGGCCACCTCCGAGGGGCGGTCATTTTCGCCGCCCCTGGCCTCGGAGCGGTTGGCGGCCTGATACTCTTCGGCGCCGCGGCGGCTGGTTTCGCAGGCCGTGCCCAGGGCCAGCAGCAGGCTGAGCAGGCTCAGGCCGGCTAATCGGGAGAAAAAGCGCATTATTTCAGGGAACAGTTGGCAATGAACAGGGAGTAGCAAGGAGGAGGCCGGCATAACATATCTGCCCGGCTATAACCTACCGCTTACTGCTTATAGTACTTACGGGCTTCGGGCAGGTGCTGCTGAATGTCGGCAATGCGGGTATCATTGCTGGGGTGCGTGGAGAGGAACTCGGGCGGGGAGGCGCCCTTCTCGCGGGCGTCCATGCGCTGCCAAAAGGCGATGGCGCCGTCGGGATTGTAGCCGGCAATGGCCATGAAAATCAGGCCCAGGCGGTCGGCCTCGCTTTCCTGGTTGCGGCCGAATTTGAGCGCGGCCACGCCCGTGGTCACGCCGAAGGCCTGGGTGGCCAGCTCGCGCGTGGCCGCCGAGTTGGTGCCCAGCGCCGACGACAACGCCGCGCCGCCAAACTGCTGGAGCAGGCCCTGGCTCATGCGCTCGTTGCCGTGCTTGGCCACGGCGTGGGCAATTTCGTGGCCCATGACCACGGCCAGCCCGTTTTCATCCTGCGTGATGGGCAGAATGCCGGTGTACACGGCCACCTTGCCGCCGGGCATGCACCAAGCGTTCTGCTGCTTGTCGTCCTGAATGGTGTTGAACTCCCAGCGGTAGCCGGCCAGCTGCTCGGAGGCGTTCTGCTGGCGGAAATACGTTTCTACGGCCCGCTGAATGCGCTGGCCCACGCGCCGGGTGAGGGCCGTTTGCTGCGAGTTGGTGGAGAGGCGGCTCTGGGCCAGCACCTGCCGGTACTGCTGGGCGGCGAGGGAGTTGATTTCGGCGTCGGAGACCAGACTGAGCTGCCGGCGGCCGGTGATGGGCACCGTCGAGCAGGCGGCCAGCAGGGTCAGGGCGAGGCCGAGAAAGGCTTTTTTCAGCATGAGTAAGAGCAAATTAGGGCGGCGACCGGGCCGGCCGGCCACCTTTTCTGCGGCGGCCGTTGCAGCTTTGGAGGCCGAAACCGGCCGGCCGGTTGTCGCTCCTATACGTAGGGGCTAGGCCACAGAGTTAGGTCTGCCGCCTATTCCTCCCCAGTCACGATATGAAAATCATCTGCATCGGCCGCAACTACGCCGACCACATCGCCGAGCTGAAAAACGAAACGCCCGCCGCCCCGGTCATTTTCCTCAAGCCCGATACGGCCCTGCTGCAGCGCGGGCAGCCGTTTTTTCACCCCGCTTTTTCCCAGGATATTCACCACGAGCTGGAGCTGGTGTTGCGCATCAGCAAAAACGGCCGCCACATCGAGGAGCAGTTTGCCCACACCTACTTCGACGCCATTGGGCTGGGTATCGACTTCACGGCCCGCGACCTGCAGAGCCAGCTCAAGGCCAAGGGCCTGCCCTGGGAGCTGGCCAAGGGCTTCGACGGCTCGGCGCCCATCTCGCCCACGTTCAAGCCCGTCGCGGAGTTTGCCGATTTGGCCAACATTCGCTTTCACCTCGACGTGAACGGCGAAACCCGCCAGCAGGGCAACTCCGGGCTGATGCTGCATCCGTTTGCCCAGATTCTGACCTTTGTCTCGCAGTACATCACCCTCAAGCAGGGCGACCTGATTTTCACCGGCACGCCCGCCGGCGTGGGCCCGGTGAAAATCGGCGACCAGCTCACCGGCTACCTCGAAGGCGAAAAGCTGCTGGAAGTGGCCGTCAGGTAGGCCGCCGGGCCGGCCAGCAGGGGGCCTCGCGCCGCCAGGCGGTCCAGTCCGACGGCGTAGCGGCGCGAGGCAGCCTAAGTTTAACCTACACTACGAGTCAGCATAGCATTATATTATTTTGACAAACAAGCTATTACGTTACGTTTTTCCGCTGCTGGCCCTGCTGGGGGCAGCTCTGGCTACCAGCCGCGTGCGCGGGCAGGAGGCCGACACCGCCGACGAAAAGCACCTGACCCTGGCCGAGGCCGCCGGCGCGTCGGCGGCCGTGCCCAAGGGCTATTTTCTGTTTCCGATTGCGCCCGGGCAGCCCGGCTTTCTGGCCGGCAGCATGGGCGAGCTGCGCCCCAACCACTTCCACGGCGGGCTCGACATCAAAACCGGCGGCGGCGAAAACAAGCCCGTGTACGCCAGCGCCGACGGCTACATCTCCCGGCTCAAGCAGAGCTCGTTCGGCTACGGCAACGTGCTCTACATCACCCATCCCAACGGCCTGACCACGGTGTACGGCCACCTGAACGACTTTCGCGGCGCCGTGGCGCCGGCGCTGCGGCGCCGCCAGTACGAAAAGCAGACCTACGAGCTGGAGCTGTTTTTCGAGAAAGACCGGTTTCCGGTCCGGCGCGGCGAGGTGGTGGCCCTCTCGGGCAACACCGGCGGCTCGGCCGGGCCGCACCTGCACTGGGAAGTGCGCGACGCCCAGGACCGCCAGCTCAACCCCCTGCAGTGGGGCGGCTTTCCCGAAATTCAGGACCACGTGGCCCCCACCCTGCAGGCGCTGGCCGTCGAGCCGCTGGGCATCGAGTCCAGGGTGCGCGGGCAGTTCGACAAAGCCCTGCTGGTGCCCCGGGTGCTGCCCGGCCCCGGCGTGGCCACCGTGTGGCCTGACACCATTTCGTGCTTTGGCAGCATCGGGCTGCTGGTGCAGGGCTTCGATAGGTTTGATAATGCCTGGAACAAGAACGGCATTCAGCGCGTGACGGTGAAGGTGAACGGGCAGCCGCACTACGAGCACGCCATCGACCGGGTGCCCTTCGTGGGCGGCACCCGGCAGGTGGCCAACTTCGTTGATTATCAGTACCAGTTCCTCACCGGCCGGCCGCTGCAAAAGCTGTGGGTAGACGAGGGCAACGACCTGGTTTTCTACAACGCGCCCGCCCCGGCCCGGGGCCGCCTGCAGGTCGAGGCCGGCAAGATTTATACCGTTGATATCAGCCTGAGCGACTCGTACGGCAACCAGACGCCGGTGCGCGTGGTCTTGCGCGGGCAGGCGCCGGCTTATTTCAGAGACCGCGCCGCCACAGCCGGGCGCAAGCCCAAACCCAAGCTAGGCTACTTCATTGAGCGCAACCTGCTGAAAATCTTTGCCGTTGGCCCCGACACGGCCGCCCTGGGCGCCAACGTCCTGCTCTTCCGGGGCAGTCGGCGCCTAGCGCTGCGGCCCAGCTACACGATAGGCAACGAAAACGTGTACCTCTTCGACCTGCGCGCCGGCCTGCCGGATTCGTTGCGCTTCGGCCTCATCACCAAGAAGTTCGACCGCCAAGTGTTGATTCCGGCCGGCAAGGAAACGGCCTACGCCACCGCCCGGCTGAGTCTGGTGTTTGAGCCTCAGACCTTGTTCGACAACCTCTACCTAAGTACGGCCTACAAGCCCGAGCCGACCGGCAGCGGCCTCTGGACGGTGGGCTCGGCCCTTACGCCGCTCTACCGCTACCTGCGCCTGACGCTCAAGCCGCCCGTGCCGCCCCAGGACCCGGCGCGCACGGCCATCTACGCCGTCGCGGGCAAGGGCCGCGCCTTTGTGGGCGGCACCTGGGACGCGCAGGGCCAGATTTCGGTGCCTATCCGCAAGTTCGGCGCCTTCCGCCTGCTCACCGACAGCACCGCGCCCACCGGGCAGCTACTGGGCCGGCCCGGCGGGCAGCTCTTGTTTCGGGTCGGCGATGACATGTCGGGCCTGGCCAGCTACCAGCTGCTCGTCGGCGGGCGCTTCCGGCTGCTGCGCTTCGAGCACAAGAAAGCCACGCTCTTCACCCTGGCCGGCGACACGCTGGGCCCGCGCCTGCGCGGCCCCGCCCAGCTGCGCCTGAAAGACCAGGCCGGCAACGAGCGGGTGATTTCGCTGAACCTGTAGCTAGAACGACAAACTCCCCTCCTTAAAAAAGAGAGTTTTGACCACCCTCCTCAGTTTATTATGATGTTAGCCCCTGGCCAGCCCGCGCCTGATTTCGCCGCCCCCGACCAGCATGGCAACCTGGTCCGCCTGCCGGATTTCCGCGGCCGGCGCGTGGCCCTGTACTTCTACCCCAAAGACGACACGCCCGGCTGCACCGCCCAGGCCTGCAACC
>CAXUEM010000065.1:10152-12448 GCA_964249885.1 uncultured Hymenobacter sp.
CTGCGCGACCACCACGCCCCCCTGCTAGCTGCCGGCATTCAGGTTATCGGCGTGAGCACCGACAGTGAGGCCTCGCACCAGAAATTCGCCCTCAAATACGAGCTGCCCTACCCCCTGCTGGCCGACCCGAACCGGGAAATTGTGACGGCCTACGGTGTGTGGCAGGAAAAGAAAAACTACGGCAAAACCTACTGGGGCACCGTGCGCACCACGTTTCTAATTGATGCCGAAGGCATTATCGAGAAAATCATCAAGCGGCCCGATACCAAGAACCACGCCGCCCAACTGCTCAGTTAAAAGTGAAGAGTTAAATGTGAAGAGCTGAAGGTCAGCCTGGCTGCGCAGCTTGCGCTATTGGCGGACTTTCAACTCTTCACTCTTAACTGAAACCCTAATACATGTGCTGGCCGCCGTTGATGCTCAGATTCGAGCCCGTAATGAAGCCGGACTGCGGCGAAATCAGGTAGGAAACCGCCTCGGCTACTTCCTCGATGGCGCCGAGGCGGCCCACTGGAATCTGGGCGATAATCTGCGCCCGCACGTTTTCGGGCACGGCCATGACCATGTCGGTGGCGATGTAGCCCGGCGAGATAGTATTTACGGTGACGCCGTACTTGGCCACTTCCAAGGCCAGCGACTTGGTGAAGCCGTGGATGCCGGCCTTGGCGGCCGAGTAGTTCGTCTGCCCGAACTGCCCTTTCTGCCCGTTGATGGACGAGATATTGATGATGCGGCCGTATTTGCGCTCCATCATGCCGTTGATGACGTGGCGGGTGCAGTTGAAAATGCTGTCGAGGTTGGTGTGCATCACGGCCTCCCAGTCTTCCTTGCCCATCTTGGCAAAGCGCACGTCGCGGGTGATGCCGGCATTGTTGATGAGAATGTCAATGGGGCCGATTTCCTGCTCGATGCCGCGCACCATCTCGCCCACGGAGTCAAAGTCGGCCACGTCGCCCTGCCGCAGCTCCAGCTGATGGCCCAGGTCGGCCAGCGACTGCCGCAGCGTCTCGGCCTTGTGCTCGGCCCGGAAGTTGCCCACCACCCGGCAGCCTTCCTGGGCCAGCTTCAGGCACAGCGCCGTCCCGATGCCGCCCGTACTGCCCGTAATCAGGGCCACTCTTCCCGTCTGGTCTTTCATAAGTTTCAGTGCTTGTTGGCGGCGCCAGGTTCGGCGCCTGGCTTGCCTGGGTTCAGAATCAGAGCACTAACTTATTAAAATTCTGGCCGCAGCCCGTCGCCCGCTACGGCCCCGGCCCGTTGCGGACCGGCCAGCAGGGGGTCAGGCAGCCGGAATTGCCTTCCCCACAGGCAGCCGCTAACTAAGCGCCGGGGCTACCTTTGCCGAAACTCTTTTCTGATGCTCATGCCCCAGACTGCCGAAAAAACCACTGCCGAACTTCAACAGCTGGCCGCCCAGGTGCGGCGCGACATCGTGCGCATGGTGCACGCCGTGAACTCGGGCCACCCCGGCGGCTCGCTGGGCTGCACAGATTTGCTCGTGGCCCTGTACTTCCAGGAAATGCAGCACACGCCCGAAAATTTTGATATGAACGGCAGCGGGCAGGACCTGTTTTTCCTCTCGAACGGTCACATCTCGCCGGTTTTCTACTCGGTGCTGGCCCGCAGCGGCTACTTTCCGGTTGAGGAGCTGAAAACTTTCCGCAAGCTTGACTCGCGCTTGCAGGGCCACCCCACCACCCACGAAGGGCTGCCGGGCGTACGCATTGCTTCCGGCTCGCTGGGCCAGGGCCTGAGCGTGGCCTGCGGCGCGGCCCAAGCCAAGAAACTCAACGCCGACAACCACCTCGTGTACGTGCTCATGGGCGACGGCGAGCTGCAGGAAGGCCAGATTTGGGAGGCCGCCCTCTACGCCGCCCACCACAAAATCGACAACCTCATCGGCATCGTCGACAACAACGGCCAGCAGATTGACGGCAGCACCGAGCAAGTCGGCGGCAACGGCGACCTGCGGGCCAAGTTCGAGGCCTTCGGCTGGCGCGTGCTCGCCACCGACGGCAACGACTTCGACCGTCTGCTGCCCACGCTGCGCGAAGCGCGGCAACTCAGCGGCCAGGGCCAGCCCATCCTCATCCTCATGGACACCCAAATGGGCTATGGCGTGGACTTCATGATGGGCAGCCACAAGTGGCACGGCGTGGCCCCGAACGACGAGCAGCTGGAAATAGCTTTGCAGCAGCTAAGCGTAGAAGCCGCCAGCGACTACTAAGAGCTGACAGAACAACAAACTCCCCTCCTTTTTTAAGGAGGGGACGTTTCAGCTTTAGCTGAAACTGGG
>CAXUEM010000066.1:0-2857 GCA_964249885.1 uncultured Hymenobacter sp.
CTGCGGCAGCTGCCGGCCGCCAAGCCCGTGCTGGGCCTTTACGAACAGGGCCGCGCCGACAGCCGCCGCAACAGCGCCGCCCTGCGCGGGGCCCTGCGGCGCGGCAATCGGCAGGTGCAGGTGCTAAAGGCCGGCGAGGCCGGCAGCGCCGTCACGCAGTGGCTGGGCGTGGGAGGCTGAGCCGAAATGGCAGCCCATTTGCCCAAACAGAAATTTCCCAGCCCCTGCCCGCCGCAAGCGGTGTGGCAAGCTACTCTTGCTCTTATGCTGGTGGCCCTAACGACCGCCGGTCGGACGGCCGGCGGACCGGGCCGGCTGGCGGCGTGGGCTTGCTAGACCAGCAGCAGGCCTTTTTCGCGCAGTAGCTGCCAGGCGGAGCCTTCGGCAAAGGCTTCCCAAGCCGCCGGACCGCCGGGGAAGCTGCGCACGGCGTCTTTCAGCAGTAGCTTGGTGTCGTAATCCTGGCTGAGCTTCAGCAGCAGCGCGTGCAGCCAGCGGCCGGCGGCCTCGTCGGTTTTCACCTCGAAGTCTTCGGCCTGCTCGTAGCAGGTGAGCACGGCGGCGGGGCCTTTTTTGCCCGTTTCCAGGCGCAGCTCGGGCGGGTTGCCCAGCCAGAACACACGCAGGCTCTGCTTCGCAAAATCCGGTTTGGCGGAAGCCAGCAGGGCCTGCTGAATCAGGTGGCGCGGGACTTTAGTTTTGGGGGTTTTGAAATCAAACCAAAAGTCCAGCGGCTCGTGCAGGTTGGCGGCGTGGAGGTAGTTATACAGGGCTTTGGCCAAGCCGGGGCCGAAGGTTTCGTGGTCGGCGCCCTGGGGGTCGTCGTGCCAGAGGTCGTTCCAGGCGAAGTCGCCGGGCGCGGGACCCACGGCGGTCACCTGGTACTTGGCCGGGTTCTTCCCCACCGGCGAGTGGGCCGTCATCGAGAAGCGGTGCCAGTAGCCCGACTGCACCACGCCGGCCGCAAACAGCTGCCGCACAACTTCCAGCGAGTCAATGGTTTCCTGCGCCGTCTGAGTCGGGAAGCCGTACATCAGATACGCGTGCACCATAATGCCGGCCTGGGTGAAGCCCTCGGCCACGCGCGCCACCTGGGCCACGGTTACGCCCTTTTCCATGAGCGCCAGCAAGCGGTCCGAGGCCACTTCCAGCCCGCCACTCACGGCAATGCAGCCCGAGGCGGCCAGCAGCCGGCACAGGTCGGGCGAGAAGGTTTTCTCGAAGCGGATGTTGCCCCACCACGTGATGCTGACTTGCCGCTTGAGCAGCTCGATGGCCAAGTCGCGCAAAGCCAGCGGCGGGGCGGCCTCATCGACGAAGTGAAAGCCAGTCTGCCCGGTCTGCGCAATAAGCTGCTCGATGCGGTCGGCCAGCAGGGCCGCGGGCGCGGTTTCGTAGCGGCTGATGTAGTCGAGCGTCACGTCGCAGAACGAGCAGCGCTTCCAGTAGCAGCCGTGGGCTACGGTGAGCTTGTTCCAGCGCCCGTCGCTCCAAAGCCGGTGCATGGGGTTGAGTACCTCAATGACAGACAGGTACTTATCCAGCGGCAGGCCGCTGTAGTCGGGCGTACCGACTTCGGGGTGCGGAATGTCCGGACCGGGGTGGTTGACGTACTCCACCTCGCTCAGGGCGTTGCGGCGAAAGGTGCGCTGTAGTTTAATTGGCTTCTGGTCGTCAGGCAGCGCGGGCCAATGCTCTAAAATTCGCAGCCAGGGGCCTTCGCCGTCATCGAGCGTGAGGTAGTCGATGTAATCGAAAAAGCGCGGCTCCCGGATTTGGCGCAGCTCGGTGTTGGGGTAGCCGCCGCCCATCACGGTCACGATTTCGGGCCGCAATTGCTTGGCGCGCTGGGCCAGGCGCAGGGCGCCGTACAAATTGCCGGGGAAGGGCACCGTGAAGCCGATAATGTCGGGTCGGGTCTCGGCCAGCACCTCGTCCAGCAGCTCCAGCAGCATGGTATCAACGAGGTTGGGCGCAGCCAGCAGGGCCTGGTGCAGGGGCTCGAAGCTGGTGGCCGACATAGCCAGGCTCTCGGCGTAGCGCGAAAAGCCGAACTGCGGACCCACGGTTTCTTTGAGCAAATCGGCCAAATCTTCGAGGTAAAGCGTGGCCAGGTGGCGGGCCTGGTCGTGCAAACCCATGCTGCCAAAGGCCGCTTCCAGGTCGCCTACCTGGTCGAAGCGGGCGGCTTCGGGCAGGTAGCGGCCGTGGCAGATGCGAGAGGCCAGGGTGAGGTCTTTGTTCTGCAAAAACCGGATGACGGGCGCAATAGTAGCCTCGTAGCGGCGGCGCAGGCGCAGCATGCGGGCGGCGTTGTCGCTGAGCTTAAAGCCTTGACTTTCAATTTCATCAAATACCCGGCGCAGGCCCTCGGCGGAGAACAGACGCAAAACCAGCAGCAGGCCCATATCGGCTTGCTCGACCTGATAACCGCGGGCGCCGTGCAAAAACCCCTTGATGTAGGCCGTAGCCGGGTACGGGGTATTGAGCTGGGTGAGCGGCGGCGTGAGCAGCAGGATGCGGGGCGAGGCGGAAGGCACGGAGGGCAAACCCGGCCCAGGCGGCCGGGGTTCAGATGAAGAGGCAAAGGTCGGCAGGCAATGCCCGACCTTCTGCCTACTCCCCCGCTCGTCCGAACAATGAACTGTGCGCCCGCCAGCGCTCTATTTTGGCCGTGATTTCAGCCAGGCCGGGGTTGTGAATGCTGCCCAGGTGCGTGGTCCGAAACTCGCGGTGCGGCACGTAGCTGCCCGCTTCCACGGCCCGGCCTACTTGCTGATACGCATCCCGAAACGGCACCCCGGCCAGAATGAGCTGGTTGATATTCTCAACCGAAAAAATAGGGGCGTACTTGCCC
>CAXUEM010000066.1:2867-12424 GCA_964249885.1 uncultured Hymenobacter sp.
ACGTCCTCCGGCAGCTTAACGTAGTACTCCACGGGGGCGAGCGTCGCCGGGTCGTACTTGCCCTGCTCGATAACGCCGGCTTTCACCTGAATTTCGGGCAAGGCAAAAAGCAGTAAATCAAGCAAATTATCGAATTGCATCATGGGCTCGAACAGCAGTTCCTTGAGCAATTGGAAGTCGCGGTGGTACCCGCTAGGCAGGTTGCTCGTGGCCAGCATAATATCGTTAGGCAGCGCTTGTAGGCGGTTGGCGTGCGCCCGCACCAGTTCAAATACGTCGGGGTTTTTTTTGTGCGGCATGATGCTGGAGCCGGTCGTAAACTCCTTGGGCAGGGTCACGAAGCCCAAATCCTGACTATTGTACAGCACTAAATCATACGCCAGTTTGCCCAGCGTGCCGGCCGCCCCGGCGATGGCAAAGGCCAGCGTTTTCTCGGTTTTGCCGCGCAGCATCTGCGCGCCTACGGCGCTCACCGCCACCTGCCCGAAACCTAACTCCCGCGTCGTCATTTCCCGGTCAATCGGAAAGCTGCTGCCGAAGCCGGCCCCCGAACCCAGCGGGTTCTGGTCGGCCACCGTGTGCGCCGCCTCGAACAAGGCCAAATCCAGCAGCAGATGCTCGGCATACGCCGAAAACCATAGTCCAAAGCTGCTCGGCATGGCCGCCTGAAAGTGCGTGTAGCCGGGCAGCAAATCGGCCTGGTGCTGGGCGGCCTGGTGGAGCAGCACCTCGGCCAGCGCCAGCATTTTAGCCGCTGTTCGCTTCGTATAATCCTTGATAAAGAGCTGAATAGCCGTCAGCACCTGGTCGTTGCGCGAGCGGGCTGTGTGGATTTTCTTGCCCGCATCACCGAACTTTTCGGTCAGGTAAAACTCGATTTTAGAGTGCACATCCTCAAATTCCAGCTCAATCTGAAACTCGCCCGCCGCAACCTGCGCCAGCAGTTCGTTTAGGCCCGTGAGCAGCTGGCTTTGCTCCTCGGCGGAGATAAGACCCACTTTCGCCAGCATGTTGGCCTGGGCTTTCGAGGCCACTAGGTCAAAATACGCCAGATGCAGGTCCAGCTCCCGGTCCTGGCCAACGGTGAATTTCTCGATGGTTTCGTTGACCGAGAAACCTTTCTCCCAAATTTTCATAATATAATTTCAAAAGGTCCGCCATACGGACGGAGAAAGCAGGAACGATGAGTATCTCACGCGGACAATTAACAGCTTAAATCAGTCAGCAACGCCACATAATCCCGAATTCCCGCCTGAATTTCACTAATTAGGATATACTCATCCGGCGTGTGCGAACGGGCGCTTTCGCCCGGCCCCATTTTCAGCGTCTCAAACGGCATCATGGCTTGGTCGGAGAGCGTGGGCGAACCATAGATGCGCTTGCCCATGCTCACGCCTTTGCGAACCAACGGGTGGCTCTCGCTAATGCGTGATGAATTAAGATGCGTGGAGCGCGGCACTATTTCCGACTTCACGTTCGCCCGAATAATAGCCACTACTTCTTGATTCTGGTACAGCTCATTCGTGCGCACATCAACCACGAACTGGCAGCGGTCAGGCACTACGTTGTGCTGCTGCCCCGCCGTGATTTGAGTAACCGTCATTTTCACCGCGCCCAGCAGCGGCGAAACCCGCGGAAACTGATATTGCCGCAGCCACTGAATATCATTCAGCGCCTTGTAGAGGGCGTTTTCGCCCTCCTCGCGGGCGGCGTGGCCGGTGCGGCCGTGAGCCGTAGCGTCGAGCACCAGCAGCCCTTTCTCGGCAATAGCCAACTGCATTCCAGTCGGTTCGCCCACAATGCCGAAGTCAATTTTTCCCAATTCCGGCAGTAAGCTCCGAATGCCATTGGCACCCGATATTTCCTCTTCCGCCGTAATGGCGCAAATCAAATTATAGGCGCGTGGCTTATTTTGAAAATATAAAAACGTAGCCAGCAGGCTTACTACCGACGCGCCCGCATCATTGCTGCCGAGCCCGATTAATTTATCACCTTCTCGCACTGCCTCAAAAGGCGAATAATTCCAGCCGGCAGCGGGCTTCACCGTGTCGTGGTGCGAGTTAAGCAGCAGCGTAGGCTTGTCCGCGTCAAAATGCAGCGCTACCGCCCAAATATTATTTTGCTGCCGCTGCGTTTCTAGTCCCTTCGCCACCAGGAATTTCTCTATTAGCGAGGCAGTGCCGCCTTCTTCCCGCGAAAAGGAAGGCGTCTTAATAAGCTGAACCAGCAAATCCACGGCCTCGTCGCCGAGCTGAGCAAGCTGACTCGTTAACGCAGACATAGCTCGGTTTTCAATAATCCATTGAGATGCAGTGCGTGCTCAATAATAACTTTCTCAACCCCGTAATCTAACGCCTCAAACGCATTTTCCAGCTTCGGCAGCATCCCGGCAGCGATTGTACCCTGTTGCTTTAAGTCAGCGTAATCTGCCGGCGTTATTTTAGCAATAACTGACTGCGCATCGGCCACATCTCGTAAAACGCCATTTTTCTCGAAGCAATAATGTAATTCCACGGCGTGAGTTGCAGCTAATGCTTTAGCTATTGCCGCGGCAATTGTGTCCGCATTCGTATTAAGCAATTGCCCTTGCCCATCGTGGTTGATGGGACAAAATACCGGCGTGAGTTCCAACTCCAAAAAACTCTGAATCAAATGCGTATTGATACTGGTTTCGCTCAAATCGCCCACAAAGCCGTAGTCAATATCCCGCACCGGCCGCTTTACCGCTTGAATAACATTGCCATCAGCACCACTGATACCCAGAGCGTTAACGCCAAGCCCTTGCAACACTGCCACTATTTGCTTGTTGGTTTTGCCAGCGTAGAACATCGTCACGATATCGAGCGTCGCGGCGTCGGTAATCCGACGGCCATTCACTAATTGCGGCATCAAGCCAAGTTTCTCCAGCATCTCGCTGGCACCCTTGCCGCCGCCGTGCACCAGTATTTTCAGCCCGGCTACTGCTGAGAATTGCCGCAGAAATTCGTTTAAGTCCGGCAAGTGGTCAATAATACCACCGCCGATTTTGAATACGATTAATTTTGGCTTCATCACGCTTCGTCGTTACATGGCAATTGCTGCCGGGCCATCTCAAACGTGGCGGCAGCCTGCGGCAGGCAAAAAAACTACCCGGAAAAGGTTGCCGGCAAAAGTAGGGGCTTTACATTTGCCCCGGAATTGAACCTGCTGAGCTAAGCACTCGTTAGCGCATTCGATTTCAATATCTTCTCCTCGCCATGTTCCGCCCGGTTTACTCGTCTATGCTGCGCTGCCCCGCCTACCGGCCGGGAGCCAAGGGCGTGTTTCAACCGCTTTGCGCTTTGGTGCGACGACCCTAGCGGCTGCTACAGCCGCTTGCTGCCCCCCTGCTGGGTCAGCCATTTTGCGAGGCGGATACTCCACTCGCCACTTACCGACAGATTTTGGCTTGACTAAAGCTGCACACTAAAAATGTGCTCCCAGGCAGCCGCGCATCTATCCCTAAGTTTAAAATCAAAATGACAATTCGGGTTGCCACCGCCGCGGATGCACCGTATGCGGACCTTTTATGCCAGTGGTACGTCGAGTCGGCCAAACAGCGCGGTACTGGTATCGCCAAGCGCGAGCCAGCTTACGTGGCGCAGAAAATGGCTCATGGCGACGCCATCATTGCCTTCGTAGAGGGCGAGCTGGCGGGTTTTTGCTACATCGAAACCTTCGAGGACAACACGTTTGTGGTTAACTCCGGGCTCGTCGTGAACACTGCCATCCGCCAGCAGGGGGTAGGCCGGGCCATCAAGCAGGCGGTGTTCAATCTTTCGCGCTCGAAATACCCGCAGGCCAAGATTTTCGGCATTACGACCAGTCTGGCCGTGATGAAAATCAACAGCGAACTGGGCTACAAGCCGGTCACTTTTTCGGAGCTGACGCGCAGCGAAGATTTCTGGAAAGGCTGCCGCAGCTGCAAAAACTACGGTATTCTGATGGACAACGAGCGCAAAATGTGCCTCTGCACCGGCATGGTGTACGACGGTGCGCCTGTGCAGATTCAGGTTCCTGACTTCACGGCCGACGCCGCCGAAACCACCCTCCTCTCTACCCCCGCCTCAGCGCCCCAGTCTTCCTAGCATGCAGAAAAAAGTTATTCTGGCCTACAGCGGCGGCCTCGACACCTCATTTTGCGCCGTGTATCTGTCGCGTGAGCTGGGCCTGGAAGTGCACACGGTCATTGTCAATTCCGGCGGCTTCGCGGCCGAAGAATTAGCTGCCATCGAAAAACGCGCCTACGAGTTGGGCTCGGTGAAGCACGAGGTGATTGATGTCACGGAGCGGTTTTACCGCGACTGCCTGCGCTTTTTGCTTTTCGGCAACGTGCTCAAAAACGACACTTACCCGCTGTCGGTAAGCGCCGAGCGCATGTTTCAGTCGCTGGCAATTGCCGAGTATGCCCGCGCCCATCGGGCCGACTATATTGCCCACGGCAGCACCGGCGCCGGCAATGACCAGGTGCGCTTCGACGTGGCGTTCGCCGTCATCGCGCCCCAAACCGAGATTCTGACACCCATTCGCGACCTCAAGCTCTCACGTCAGGCTGAAATTGAATATTTGCAAAAGCAGGGTTTCGAGATGAGCTGGGAAAAGGCCCGCTATTCTATCAACAAGGGCATCTGGGGCACCAGCGTGGGCGGCGTCGAAACGCTGACTTCGCGCGAGGCGCTGCCCGGAACCGCCTATCCTTCGCAACTGCGCCAGACCGAGCCGCAGCGCGTGGAAATCACCTTTGAAAAGGGTGAGCCCGTAGCGCTGAACGGCGAGTCTCTACCCCCCGTCGCGCTCATCCAACGGCTGAATGAGCTGGGCGCGGCCTACGCCATCGGCCGCGACACGCACGTGGGCGACACCATTCTGGGCATCAAGGGCCGCGTAGGCTTCGAGGCGCCCGCGCCGCTCATGCTCATCAAGGCGCACCACCTGCTGGAAAAGCACACCAGCACCCGCTGGCAGCTGCTGCACAAAGACTACATCGCCAACTGGTACGGCACCTTGCTGCACGAGGCGCAGTACCTCGACCCCGTGATGCGCGACATGGAAGCCTTTCTGGCATCGTCGCAGCAGCACGTGTCGGGCACCGTGTTCGTGCAGCTCAAACCTTATCAGTTCGAGCTGTTGGGCATTGAGTCAAGGTATGATATGATGCAGTCGAAAGTGGCAACCTACGGCGAGGAAAACAACGCCTGGGACGCTCGCGACGCCAAGGGATTCATCAAGATTTTCGGCAATCAGCTGAAAATCAGTGCCAGCCTGCACAATGAAAATTAAGGTTGGCATTGTGGGCGGCGCCGGCTTCACGGCCGGCGAGCTGATTCGGCTGCTTCTGGCTCACCCCAGCGCCGAAATCGTGGCCGTAGTGAGCAGCTCCAATGCGGGTGCACCCGTGGCCTCAGTACACGATGACCTGCTGGGCGACACCGACTTACAGTTTCAAAGCGAGCTGAGCGGTGAGGAGGACGTGGTGTTCCTGTGCCTGGGCCACGGCAACTCCAAGGCGTTTCTGGAAAGCGCTAATCTGCCAGCCACCACCAAAGTCATTGATTTAAGCAACGATTTTCGCCTAGCTGCCGACCAAGAGTTTATAGGCCGGCAATTCATCTACGGCCTGCCCGAATGGAACCGCGAGCAGCTACGCACGGCTGGCAGCGTAGCTAATCCGGGCTGCTTCGCGACGGCCATTCAACTGGCGCTGCTGCCGCTGGCGCAGGCGGGTTTGCTCACGCAGGCTGTGCACGTGTCGGCCATCACCGGCTCAACCGGCGCCGGCCGCGGGCTCACGGATACCGGCAGCTTCTCCTGGCGCAACAACAACGTCTCTGTTTACAAAGCCTTCACGCATCAGCACTTAGGCGAAATCGGCGAGACGCTGGCCGGCTTGCAACCCGGCTTCGAGCAGCCCATTCATTTTATCCCCTACCGGGGCAATTTTACCCGCGGCATTTTTGCCTCGGTTTACACGGCTTGCGAGTTGCCGCTGGCCGAAGCGCAAGCACTTTACCAACGGTATTACCAGGACGCTTCCTTCACCGTGCTTTCTGCTAAAGAAATTAATTTAAAGCAAGTCGTCAATACCAATAAGTGCCTTTTACACCTGCAAAAGCACGGCGACCAATTGCTGATTACGGCTGCGCTGGATAATCTGATTAAAGGTGCTTCGGGCCAAGCTGTTCAAAATATGAATTTGCTTTTTGGCCTGGAAGAAACGGCTGGCCTGTGCCTGAAATCAACGTTTTTCTAAGCCCTAACATGGAGTTATTTAACGTTTATCCGCTCGTTGACATCACGCCGGTACGGGCACTGGGCGCCACGCTTTGGGATGAGCAAGGCCGCGAATACCTGGATTTCTACGGCGGCCACGCCGTTATTTCCATTGGCCACGCGCATCCGCACTACGTGCAGCGCCTGCAAGCGCAGTTAAGCCAGATTAGCTTCTACTCCAACTCGGTGCAGATTCCCATTCAGACGCAGCTGGCGCGCAAACTGGGCCAAGTATCGGGCTACGAGGACTACACGCTGTTTCTGAGCAGCTCCGGCGCCGAAGCGAACGAAAATGCGCTGAAACTAGCTTCGTTCCACACCGGCAAAACCCGCGTGGTGGCCTTTAAAGGCGCTTTTCACGGTCGCACGTCGGGCGCGGTAGCCGTCACCGACAATGCAAAGATTGTCGCGCCTTTTAACGCCGGCCACGTCGTAACCTTTGTGGACTACGACCTGCGGGCCGTGGCCGAGGTGCTGCAAGGCGGCGACGTGTGCGCCGTAATCATTGAGCCGATTCAGGGGGTGGGTGGCATTATTATGCCCTCCGACGACTTCCTGATGGGGCTCTCGCTGGTCTGCGGAGCCCACGAGGTAGTGCTTATTGCCGATGAAGTACAGAGTGGCTACGGCCGCAGCGGCAAGTTTTTCGCCCATCAGCACAGCGGCATCCGGCCCGATATTATCACGACGGCCAAGGGCATGGGCAATGGCTTTCCCATCGGTGGCACGCTGATTTCGCCCAGGTTCAAAGCCTCGTTTGGCCTGCTGGGCACTACGTTTGGCGGCAACCATCTGGCCTGCGCGGCGGGCCTGGCCGTGCTGGAAGTCATTGAGCAAGAAAACTTAGTGGCCCACGCCGCGGAGATGGGTCACTACCTGCGCACCGAGCTGCTGGCCCACGGGCAGGCCCAGGACGTACGCGGCCGCGGGCTGATGATTGGCCTGCGCTACGACTTTCCCATCAAGGAGCTGCGCGACAAGCTCCTCAGCGAGCACCGCATTTTCGTCGGCAACGCCTCGGACCCCAATGTGCTGCGGCTCTTGCCTCCGCTCCCGATTACCAAGGCCGAAATCGACCAGTTTCTGGCCGCGCTCTACCGCCTCATCCCAATTTCTGAACCCGCGTCCCTTCTGCGCGCCGAAACTGGCAGATTTGAAGATGAAGAACTGGGAGGAAGATGAAAGTCAATTATTCGTCGTGCTGGCTAACCAAGCATCTTATCCCCGCGAAACAGTGCTGTAATCAATGAATCAGTGCTTATCGAAGCGTGAAGGGATGCTTGCTTCGTCAGCTCGACAAATGATTTGAAAAGCGCAACTCTTTAACTAAACGTGAAAAACTTCACCTCTTTCGCCGATGCGGGCGACTACCAGGCTCTGTTAAACAAGGCGCTGGAAATCAAGCAAAACCCTTACGGCTACCAGCACATCGGGCGCAATAAAACTGTGGGCTTGATATTCTTTAATCCCAGCCTGCGGACCCGGCTTAGCAGCATCAAGGCGGCGTATAACCTGGGGGCGCAGGCCTGGGTGCTGAATGCGGGCGCTGACTCCTGGACGCTGGAAATGGCGGATGGCGCGGTGATGAACGGCGGCACGCAGGAGCACATTAAGGACGCTATTGCGGTGATGAGTCAGTACTGCGATGTGCTGGGGGTGCGCACGTTTCCGACCCTTGCCGACAAGGCCGGGGACTACGAGGAGCGCACGTTTAAGAAGATTTTGCAGTACGCTACCGTGCCAGTTATCAGCTTGGAAAGCGCTACGCTGCACCCGTTGCAGTCGTTTGCTGACCTGATTACGGTGGCCGAGCACAAACAGCAGGAACGGGTGAAAGTGGTGCTAACCTGGGCGCCGCACGTGCGCGCCCTGCCGCAGTGCGTGCCCAACTCGTTTGCCGATTGGTTTTCGGAGGTCAACTGGGTTGACTTTGTTATCACGCACCCAGCAGGGTATGAGCTGGATGAGAAATTTACTAAGGGCACCCGCATTGAATACGACCAGCGCAAGGCTCTGGAAGGAGCTGATTTTGTGCAGGCTAAGAATTGGAGCAGCTACCGCGACTACGGCCAGGTCCTGGCCAACGACCCGGCTTGGATGCTGACGCCCGCCCACATGGCGCTGACGAACGAGGCCAAACTCCTGCATTGCCTGCCGGTACGGCGCAACGTGGAAGTATCGGATGCGGTGCTGGATGCGCCGGGCTCGCTCATTATTGCGGAAGCAGCAAACCGAGTTTTTTCGATGCAGACTGTGCTACACGAGCTGTTGAAATAGCATTGTCAGGCGGACTAGTCCGACCTGCTGGGTGGCCGATTGGCTATCACCTGCGCCGACCAGTTCAAGCCAACATCTATTACCTAAGAAACCAGCCAGCAGCCGGTCCGCCCAAGGGCGCTGGTAAGGGAAAAAAGGGCGGCTTCCGGATTGGAAACCGCCCTTCTTTTTGTCGAAACTTCTAAAGGGCTTTACCCCAGCGCATCCAGCGACATGCGCTCGGGCAGCAGCATGCGGCGAAAATCGGTTACGGAGACGCCGGTGACCTGGCGAAACTGGTTGCTCAGGTGCTGGCCGGAGCTGTAGCGCAGGTCATCGGCAATCTGATTGAGCGTCATTTCGCCGTAGCTCAACATTTCCTTCACGCGCTCAATCTTGAGGCGAATCAGGTATTTCTCAATCGTGAGGTTGGTGGTGCGCGAAAACACCTTGCTCAGGTGCGAGTACGTGGCCGCAAACCGGTCGCCGAGAAAGGCTGAGGCCGTGAGCGGGGCGCGGGCCGTGCGCAGGTGCTCCACGTAGTCGGCCAGGCTGGATTTGATTTGCTCGCTGAGCTGCTCGGCGCGGCTGCGCAGCAAGTCGAAGCCGGCTTCGCGCAGCAGGGGGGCCAGCGCCTCGGGGTCAGCGGGGGTGCTCAGGTCCAGCTCGGCTACGCCCAGGCTGACGGCGGTGGGCTGGTATCCGGCGCGCTCCAGCAGGGCCTGCACGGCCTCCACGCAGCGGGGGCATACCATGTTTTTGATGTGTAGTAGCGTCGTCTTCACGGGATTAAACAAATAAGTTACTGTGAGAGAAACGGACTAGTAAGGAAGCCAAATCATCCGACCTGAGAGGACAACAGCGCCGGGCGAAAATTCATTTTTTAAGCCGGCGCGCTGGCCGGGTACGCTATCAGGCTACTGCTCGGGCGCGGGTGCCCGCCGGGGCAGGTTGACAGCGGGCCGCCGGCTGGGCGGCACCACCCCGGCCGCCGACGCCCGCCGGGGTGGTGC